>CAJWGQ010000084.1 GCA_913041025.1 uncultured Gammaproteobacteria bacterium
AAGATTCACTAACATTTGCCTTTTTGGATATTAACCCGCTTTCAACAGGTCATTGCTTAGTTATTCCAAAAAAGAAATATACTAAAATTGATGAAGTTCCGCCTGCTACCGCCAAAGCGCTTGGTGAAACAGTTGCAAAAGTAGCAAATGCAGTAAAAATAGCTACCGGATGTAGCGATTATAATGTGTTGCAAAACAACGGAAAAGCAGCCCATCAAGAAGTTCCCCACGTACACTTCCATATCATACCCAAAAATGAAAACGAAGGATTAGGAGTAAATTGGAAGTCGGATAAAATAAGCAACGCGGAAGAGACGCAAAAGAAAATAATTGATGCGTTGAATTCGTTAAAAGATAAAAATCGACTTTCTAGGGATGTTGTTCCAAGAAATTACCAAGTATCGTTAAAGCCAGATTTTACAACTTTCAAATTTGATGGTGTTGTGGTGATCGAAGTGGACGTACTTGTTGAAACAAGCGAAATAAAAATGCATGCACATGAAATCGAAAATATTGTAGGAACGTATTGGAGATGTGGAAAACAAGCAGATGGGAAACAAAATTTATCAGTCGAATATCTAGTAGAAGATAAAAGCATAAAATTAAAAGCTGCCAAGACGTTGTCAAAAGGCGCTTATTCCATTGAATTGAAATTCCAAGGTACTTTGAATGATAAAATGGCGGGTTTCTATCGTTCGACGTACAAGACTAAAGATGGTAAGGACAAAGTTATGGGAACAACGCAATTTGAAGCTGTTGATGCGCGACGTGCCTTTCCATGTTGGGACGAACCGTCATTTAAAGCTACTTTTGATATGTCGCTGATCATTTCGAACGAGAACTTGACTGCATTGTCAAACATGCCTGTACGAAATAAGACCACGTTGGGAGATGGTTCAATTTTATATGAATATTGGCGAAGCCCAGTCATGAGCACATATTTATTGGCATTTATTGTTGGCGAGTTAGAAAGTATTTCTGCGAAAAGTGCAGGTGGCACTGACTTTTCTGTTTACACCACTCCTGGAAAATTATCACAGGCTGCATTTGCATTAGATACTGGTGTAAAGGTTTTAAACTTTTTTGAAGAATATTTTGGAGTTCGCTATCCATTGCCGAAACAAGATATGGTTGGAATTCCAGATTTTGCAGCTGGAGCACTGGAAAATTGGGGACTTATTACGTATCGTGAAACTGCATTATTTGCAACTGATGATTCTTCAGCTTCTGACAAACAACGTGTTGCATATGTCATTGCTCACGAACTTGCGCACCAATGGTTTGGAAATTTAGTTACAATGGAATGGTGGAGTGATTTATGGCTGAACGAAGGATTTGCTACGTGGGCTGGTTGGTTAGCAATTGACAATATTTTTCCCCATTGGGATGTGTGGACAAATTTTACAAATGATGATGCTGGATATGCGATGAAAACAGATGCGTTAGCAAGTAGCCACGCTATCCAAGTTACAATCGGAGACCCAAGTGAAATTGATCAAGTGTTTGATGCGTTGAGTTATAATAAAGGGGCATCTATGATTAGAATGATTGAATCACATGTTGGCTCCGATGTATTCCGCTTGGGACTAAGAAATTATATTGAGCGCCACCAATATTCAAATACGCTTACTGCTGACTTATGGACTGCAATTTCTGAATGTGCTGGGTTCAATGTTGCCCAAATCATGGATAGTTGGTGTCTCAAAGTTGGATTCCCAGTAGTAAAAGTTGAGAGTAGAGATGGCAATGTTTTGAAATTGTCTCAGTCTCGATTTTTCTCAGGTGGCGAAGAAAGCAAAGAAGATCATCTTTGGTCAATACGGCGGTAGTACAGTGAAAATTGACGGCGAAGAAGTATTGATCTTAAGCGAAAGCGAGATTTTTGGAGTGTTGGAAGGCTAGTTAGGCTGCAACACTGAAATTAGATTTATAGAGGAAATAAGCGATGAGCGCTAAAGATGTGAAATTTGGTGACGACGCGCGAGGTCAAATGCTCGATGGAGTGAATACCCTTGCGAATGCTGTCAAAGTCACTTTAGGTCCGAAGGGAAGAAACGTTATTTTGGATAAGAGTTTTGGGGCGCCGACTGTCACAAAAGATGGTGTGTCAGTGGCTAAAGAGATTGAACTTGAAGGCAAGTTTGAAAACATGGGTGCGCAGATGGTCAAAGAAGTGGCCAGCCAAACCTCAGATGAGGCAGGGGACGGCACAACAACGGCAACCGTTCTGGCACAGGCGATTTTGCAAGAGGGTCTGAAGTCGGTAGCTGCAGGCATGAATCCGATGGATTTGAAGAGAGGAATTGATAAGGCAGTAGCGCTGGCTGTAGCCAAAATCAAGTCAATGGCGACTCCTTGTGAAGATTCAAAGGCGATTGCTCAGGTTGGTACTATTTCTGCTAATAGTGATACCGCGGTTGGCGAGATCATCGCTGAGGCGATGGACAAAGTTGGAAAGGAAGGCGTGATTACGGTCGAAGAAGGGACTGGTTTGGAGAACGAGCTAGACGTGGTTGAAGGTATGCAGTTTGACCGAGGCTATTTGTCTCCTTACTTCATTAACAACCAAGATTCTATGGCTGCGGAAAACGAAGATCCTTACATCTTGCTCTGTGACAAGAAGATTTCAAATATTAGAGATCTACTGCCGATTCTTGAGAATGTTGCGAAGGCCGGGAAGCCCTTAGTAGTGATAGCTGAGGACATCGAGGGTGAAGCATTGGCTACTTTGGTTGTGAATAACATGAGAGGGATCGTTAAGGTTGCCGCTGCTAAAGCACCTGGCTTCGGTGATCGCCGCAAAGCGATGTTGCAGGATATTGCGATTTTGACTGGCGGTACTGTTATCTCTGAAGAAGTGGGCTTAACTTTAGAAGGCGCTACTTTAGAAGATTTAGGGACCGCTAAAAGAGTGTCCAGCACGAAAGAAAATACGACGATTGTCGATGGATCGGGTAACAAAAAGGATATTGAGGGCCGTATCAAACAGATCCGCCAGGAAATCGATGATACTTCTTCAGATTACGATCGAGAAAAGTTACAAGAGCGCTTAGCCAAGCTTGCTGGTGGTGTGGCTGTAATCAAAGTAGGAGCTCCTACAGAAGTCGAAATGAAAGAGAAAAAGGCAAGGGTTGAGGACGCCTTACATTCAACTCGCGCAGCTGTGGAAGAAGGCGTTGTGCCAGGCGGCGGGGTCTCTTTGATTCGAGCGATAGCAGCGGCAGAAAGCGCTGAAGGTGATAACGAAGACCAGACCGTAGGTATTGGTATTGCGACGAGAGCGATGAGCGCTCCACTTCGTCAAATAGCAGTAAATGCTGGAGACGAGGGTGCGGTAGTGCTAGATAAGGTTGCTAGCCTTAAAGGTAATAAGGGCTACAATGCAGCTACTGGTGAGTATGGAGATATGATTGCACTAGGGATTCTAGATCCGGCAAAAGTAACTCGTACTGCATTACAGGCTGCAGCATCCGTTGCCGGCCTTATGATTACTACTGAAGCGATGGTCAGTGAGATGCCGGAAGATAAGTCGGCTGCCATGATGCCTCCTGGCGGTGGAATGCCGGACATGGGTGGTATGGGCGGCATGATGTAGAAAGCCTGGCGTTAACGAGGCTAAAAACCCAGCTTAGGCTGGGTTTTTTATGTTCTGAATTCGAGATATGATTCGTCAGGCAAAGGTGAGTTTGGTTTGGTGTAGACTGTGCGGGCGATATAGGAATAAACCGTCTGTCAGCGAATTGTGAAGAACTAAGGGAGATTAACTAATGGATATGATAGTTGTAGATTTTTTGGCTCGGTGGAGCCATATTCTGTTCGGCATTACTTGGATTGGTTTGCTTTATTATTTCAACTTCGTTCAAACGGAATATTTTAAAGAGGCAGAAGATTCGGCAAGAGTGGATGCGTTTTCTAAATTGGTTCCTAGAGCGTTATGGTACTTCCGTTGGGCTGCTCTGCTAACCTTTTTGACGGGTTTGGTGATGCTGGGATATCGAGGATCCGCTTCGACTGCTGATATTATTATCGGTTCGGTGCTGGGTACGCTTATGCTCCTTAATGTATGGGGAATTATTTGGCGAAATCAGAAGATAGTGATCGCGTCTAATCAAGCTGTGGCCGCAGGAGGGGAAGCTGATCCAGCTGCTGCTGAAGCCGCTCCAAAGGCAGCTCTAGCTTCGCGGACTAATACGTTGTTTTCGATTCCGATGTTGTGGTTCATGGTGGCGAGCGCGCATATGCCGAGCGGTTCAATAATGGCTAACACCCAGGCGATTGTCATTTGCTGTGTAATTATCGCGGCGATCGAGGTTAACGCCATCTACGGTAAGCAATACACAATGACTACCGTAAAAGGCGTCATCGCCTCCGGTTTAGTGCTAACCGTTATTCTCGCTGGAATTTTGCGAATGTTTTAAAGTTCGTAAAGGATGAATGCAAAGAGCTTGCCTTGGCAGGCTCTTTTTTTTGGTAACATAGAAATTTAGTTTGGGTTGCAGGCGTATGGCAGACCTCTCAACAGAATCAGAAAGCGGATATCGTAGGGGTGGATCGCGTAGGTCATCAGGAAGCTCGGATGGCTCATCTTTTTCTGGTCGAATTCTGAGTGTGATTCTCTTACTGGGTTTAGCGGCCGCTGGGTGGTTTTTGTTTGTACAACAAGAGGAGTTGAGCGAAGAAAGAGCAAGACTGGACCAAGCTAATCAGAGGCTGGTTGTGCTTGAAGAGCGTTTGGTGGCAACCGACAACGTGATGATGCGAGAAGGGCAGGACACAAAGGAGCAGATTGGGTTTTGGCAGGATGAAATCCGCAAATTGTGGGCAGTGGCAAACGAACGCAATAAAAAGTGGATCAAGGACAATGAAAGAAGCATTAACAAGATTAATGCGAGTATCGATGGAGTATTAGCGTCGACAAGAAATATTCAGTCTGCGGTCGATCGACACGAATCCGCATTTGAACAGCAGCAGGGCATAATTGACCAGCTAGCCAGCCTGGAATTGCAGTTACAACAAATAGTTCGAAGTCAAAGAGACCTAGTCGATAAAGTGAATAAGATGAATGCAAGCTTTTCACAAATTCGAGGTGATCTTTCTGGAAAGGTTAATGATAATGTCGAGGCGATCGAGTCTATCGATGCTTATAGAGTGACGCTGAATGCAAAGATCAGGGAGCTAGAACTGCGATTGGGTCAGTTGTCACCTTAGATCTCGCTTTTAATTCTCTAACCAGTTCTCAACGAGTGATAGGGTTAGATCCGTGCTTTCGGGTCCCGATTTGGTCATTCTTATTGTTATCCCTTGCTCGGTGATATCTCGTATTTCGATTGATTCGTATCGGTCTCCGATTTGATAGGCAATGCCTTCAATAAATACGGATCTACCTGTTGGGTTTTGGGTATAAATGTGGCTTGTTACTTTTTGAGTTAGGTTAGAGAGAAAAACTTCATTTCGATCTATGCTAGATAATCTATCTGATTCCGCCTGAATATTTCGTAACGCGAGATTAAACTCGGTTGAGTTTTTTGAGATATCCGGTTTAGTTGTTTTCTTTGGATTTCTAATTACGGTTTTTTGCTGGTCAGCAGGAGTAATTTTAGACTCGTTGAATATGAGCAATCCTGCTGTGAGGGCAAATGAACACAAAAGAATGGCCCCAATCAAAATGTGACGGGTTTTGATTCTTGCAGACGAGGGTTCGGGATTTACTCCTTGTGACTTATTTTGTGCTCTTAAGATAAACGTCATGATTTAGCTTTTAGGGTAGGGGACGAGATATTGAGATACTCCGACAGTTTGATCCAGGTTAGTGGGCCGATTACACCATCGACTATCAATCCCCGTTGTCTTTGGAAGTCCTCGATGAATGTAAGAAGCTTTTGGTTGTATAGAGCTACTTGACCGGGATCAAAAGAATAATCGTAATTGGACGCCAGAATTTTCTTTAACCAGGTGATGCTTGGGTGTTGATCTCCTAGCGCAAGAGGTTTTTCGTAGTTCGGCGGGGGTTGCCAGAGAGTTTCGAAGGATCCAAACCATGAGTTATTCAAGTCCGCTTTATTTATTATCAATTTTTCGCTGTTTATGATGAGCGAATAGCCCGACTTTGTTTCTGCTGCTAATAAAGCGTATTGCGGCTTATCGAAGTCTATCCACAGCTCAAGAACGACTGGGGTGTCAAGGTTGCTTATGTCGTTCCACGTCCCCGTTCCTTTTAGGCATGTTAGACCAATCCGAGGTGCAAACTCGCACGGAGCTGCCGATGAATTGTCTTGATATGTATGACCCCAGATAGCGTAAAGTTCAGCGAAGGCAAAAGATCGACTATTAGCTCTTCTGGCGACCGTTTGATCTTGTTTATAACTTAGCCATGAGCGATATTTGGTTGCTGGACCGCCGAGTGATTTTTGAGAGTCACTGGTGCCCGCCCGCGAGTTTAGGGACACCGACGGGTCTGGGGTGCTTGGGATGCTGCCTTCCGAGACACCGTAGACAAAATACCAAAGTGAGAACATGACCAGAGCCGTAAGAGGTAAAAGATAGATAGCTAATGAGAGGTTGTGTGTTTTTGACTGAACTCCAAAAACTTCTTTTTTAGATTGTCTGATCAGACTGGAGTCAATTTCGCTTAAGTCCAACGAATACGCGCCGAGCATTGCTCTATCACACAAAAGGTTGATAAGTCTCGGTATACCCTGAGTCGTCCTGAAGATAGTAGCTATAGCGCTGGACTTGAATACTCTGGTAGTTTTGCCCGCTTTTGCTAGTCGATGCTCGATGTAGGTCTTTGTCTCTTTTTTAGTAAGCGCTTCTAATCGATAACGAGCAGTAATTCTTTGAGTAAGTTGGCGTAGCTCTTTTCTGGACAGTGTTTCCTCGAGTTCCGGTTGCCCAATCAAGACAATTTGGAGCAACTTTTTATTGTCGGTTTCAATATTAGTCAGGAGTCTTATTTGCTCCAGTACGGAAGTTGAGAGGTTCTGGGCTTCGTCGATAATTAGGACGGCGCTTTGATCGGCATCGTTATTTTCGATAAGGAATTTATTTAAAGCGTCAATATAATTTTTAACTGTCGGAGTGATTTGTTCCTTGAGTTCAATACCAAATTCGTCACAAATTGTTTCAAGTAGTTCAACCACTGTTAGTCGAGGGTTAAGTATGAAAGCTACATTCGTCTCAGGAGGAATGGTCTTTAGAAGATTGCGAAGTAAGGTGGTTTTACCGGTACCTACCTCACCAGTTAATAAAACAAAGCCTCCGTTTGAGAGCCCATACAAAAGGTGAGAAAGCGCTTCATTGTGCTTGTTGCTTAGAAATAAGAATTCGGGATCAGGGGCGATTGAAAAGGGCTCAGTCGCGAGTTTGAAATGTTCAAGATACATTTGAGTTTCGCGTTATATCGCTTATTTGTTGATCTTTGTGTTTCCAAATTGTTTTGATCCAGGCCGATAAGGAGGATCTGCGCTCTATGTCATTGTCTACTAGGACTTCACCTGGGATTTCGTGGTGAGAAACAACAAATTTTACCG
This sequence comes from uncultured Gammaproteobacteria bacterium, assembly GCA_913041025.1. The sequence goes on from CAJWGQ010000084.1 coordinate 7,530, forward strand.
ATCTGCATTCTCCTTTCACAAACTGCCAGAATGTTGGGGTTCCATCGGGGTATACGATGGTTACATCGATAAGCTTGTGTAAGTAATCTCCCATGTCCTTGATAACGTACTCAATGCCTCCTATTTTTGGTTTAAGTAAATTGTTGTATTCACTTGACTGGTTGAGTTGCTTGGTTGTGGTCCTTCTTGTTCCCTCGAGAAAGTTTAAGATAGATGTCGGATGGTTTTTAAAGCCCTTGCATGCTTCTGAAATGTTGTCTCTGTCAGCATTCCTTAAATTAGGGTTTGCTTTTATTTGTGCTTTAGAGACTCGCTTGACATAGGGGAATCCAAGCACGTACATGGCTAAGCCGATACCAGGAACCCAAATGAGCTGCTGTTTGGTGAAAAATTTTAGAGGGGGTATCCGCCCATAGAGGTAACTTTGTAAGAGTATAATGTCTGTCCAGCTTTGGTGGTTTGATATGACCAGATACCACTTATCGAGTGAAACTTCGTCTATATCCTTCCAGTCAATATCCGGTTCAGTGAGATTCAGGGTTTTGAGTAACCAGCGGTTTCCCCCGGTCCACCACCAAATAATTTTGTCCATTCGCTCTCTCAAGCCGACTAATTTGTCGCCGGATGTCCAGATTCGCTGAATGACCCAAAACCACAACACAGACCAGACCGCAGCGGTGTTCAAAGTCATAAATATGATAGCGGATAGGCCTTTGATAGTATTCATGAGCTTGATTAGTAAACGAGCCTCAAAAATGAAGAATGTTCGCATTGCTTTTGTTCGACGGCAACTATTGTCTGGGTTCCGTTTATTGAGTTTGAGCCTTTCAATGATGATTTTTATTGGCTGCGAAAGTGTGAATTTCTACCATCAGTTAGCTTCTGGGCAAACGCAGATCCTTTTAAATCGACAGGAGATCGATCAACTGATTTTAGACCCTTCCACTGATAAAGAATTACGCGAACAACTATTAAAGATTGAATCGGTGAAAGACTATGCTGAGTCAAATTTAGGATTAGTTGCAAACGGGAGCTTTTCTAGTTACGTGGATTTGAACCGTGAGTATGTCTTATGGAATGTATTTGCTTCGAAACCTTACTCTGTGGAAGCTGTAAATAGATGCTATCCGATTGTCGGGTGTGTTCCATATCGAGGTTATTTTTCCCGACAAGGAGCAATCAGTCAGGCGGAAAAATTAGCAACACAACAAGGGTTGGAAACGTATGTTGGAGGAGTTCCTGCATACTCAACATTAGGCTGGTTTGAAGATCCTGTCCTTAACACCTTTGTTTTTTGGAAAGATCATGAGCTGGCTAGTTTGATCATTCACGAAATTCTTCATCAAAACTTTTGGTTGAAAAATGACGCACAGTTTAATGAGGGGTTAGCGAATTTCGTTGGAGATCAAGCTGCCGTGAATTGGGCAGAAAGCCGTACTTCCCTAGAAAGCGCAGAGCAATTTGCGGAACGAAGAAACCAGTGGAAGCTTTTTAAGCAATTCGTTGTCTTGGCCAAAGGGTACTTGCGCGAACAATTCGCCGCTAGCTCGAATCCAGTTCATCTTGAAGCGATCAAACGAGCGGGAATGGAACGTGTCAGATTGTGTTTCCGGGAGTTGAAATCATTTTTTCCAAGAGCAACTTATGAGGATTTGGTTAACAGTGATCGCTTTAATAATGCGTTTATTGCCTCGGTGGGCGTCTATGAGAGTAATCGTTTTGCGTTCAAACGCCTTTATGAACTATCGGATAGAAATTGGAGCGTATTTTTTAAAGAGGTCGAGGGTTTGATGGCTTTGAGCCTGGCTGAGCGGTCGCAGAACCTCAGAATCTTATCCGATGACCATGTAGCAAGTCAGGGTGATGACGACTATCCCGACCAGGTTCATTGTGAATCCCTCAGAGACCAAGGTCTTAGCTGAAAATGCGCCGGTAGAAAAGATCACGATATTAGGTGGCGTTGCTACTGGTAACATGAATGCACAGGAAGCACTCATGGCTGCGGGGACCATCAGTAACTTAGGGTCAATTGCTGCGCCTATTGCCGCTGCTGCCATAATAGGCATTAAGAGTGTCGTGGTCGCTGTATTGCTTGTGACCTCTGTTAAGAAAGTGACGCAAAAACAGATTATTCCTATAATCATTAGGAGCGGAAGAAGCGCAATGTCTTCTAACGCTGAACCTATTATGGAGCTGAGACCAGAACTCGTAAAGGCCTGGGCGATGGATAATCCTGCTCCAAACAAAATTAGGGTCCCCCAGGGTATCTGGCTGGCTGACTCCCAATCGAGGAGCTTTCCGCCCTCATTGTTGGGGACGATAAAAAGTAGCGTGATCGCACAAAATGCCACCATGGCATCATTTGAATAGGCAAGACCTAATAGCTCGGTCCATCCTCCCCATGGGTCTTTTCGAGTGATCCATAAAAGTACCGTAACCACAAAAATAACAAGCACTCGCTTTTCTGCTGCGGTCCAGCTGCCCACCTGCGGTAGTTCCAACTGGCCGGAAAAATTTAGTGAGCGAGTAAGCCACATAGCCGCAATTGGGAGCATGATGACAGTAACTGGTAGGCCCCAGGTCATCCACTCAAAAAAACTCACCTCTTCGCCCACTGAGGCATTAAATATCGTCATAAAAGCCAAGTTTGTAGGGCTACCTATAGGTGTAGCCACGCCACCTATGCTCGCCGCATAAGCTATGCCAATTAGGAGTGGCGTTGCCAGGTTCGGGTCCTTGCTTTTGCTGATAACCGCCAAGGCCACTGGGAGTAACATCAAAGAGGTCGCAGTATTTGAGATCCACATGCTTAGGAAGGCACTTGCCAGCATAAATCCATAGACCAGATGCCGTGAGCTCTGTCCGCCGAAAAGATTCACCATTGCTAGGGCGATTCTGTGATGGACATCGTTTTTTTCGAGTGCTGTAGCTATTATAAAACCGCCCAAGAGAAACAAGACCATAGGGTCTCCAACGGCTCTGGCAATGTCAGAGGGAGTGAGAATCCCTGACAAAGGGAACAATGCTAAGGCTAGCAAAGAGGTTACAGGGATAGGAATAACTTCGAATATCCACCAGGTAACGATCCAAAACGTTACCCCCAAGGTAGTCGCTGCGTCTGGCGGCATCGACCAATATTGAAGACTAATGAGGTAAACTATTAATCCAAGAGCGGGGCCTAAGAGTAACGTACCTCTGATATGATCTGAGTACTGGGGCACAGGTGACCTCGATTCGTGATGGCTAAAGGTTAACGAAGATGGCAAATAGTTTCTATTGGTATGATCTTGAGACCTCAGGATTGAGCCCTAAATGGGACAGAATAGTGCAATTCGCAGGTTGTCGCACAGATGCGGAATTGAATCTATTAGATGATGAGTACATAACTTATGTTTCTCTACCTGATGACGTGTTGCCAAACCCAAACGCAACTTTAGTTACTGGGATCACTCCTTCTATTTTGGAATCGCATGGAATCAGGGAAATCGACGCACTGAGAAATATTTCAAATTCTATGAGCGAGCCTGGTACCTGTGTTGTCGGCTACAATAATTTGCGGTTTGACGATGAATTTATTCGTTACTCTTTTTATCGAAATTTCTTAGATCCGTATTCAAGAGAATGGAAAAATGGAAACTCGCGTTGGGATTTGCTTGATCTCGTTAGAGCCACTGGAGCACTCAGAAGAGACGGAATTAATTGGCCTCAAGATGAAGACGGGCTACCAGTTTACAAGTTGGAGGAATTAACTAAGCACAACGGAATTGAACATGGCAGCGCCCATGATGCGCTGTCCGATGTGAGAGCGACAATCGGAATGGCGAAGTTAATTTATCAAAATCATCCGAAGATTTTTGAATACTATTTCGCATTGAGGGATAAAAAGCAGGTTCGAAAAATACTTGAGCCTTATGGAATCAAGACCTGTCTGCATATTTCAGGAATTTATCCCAGGGCCCGTTTCGGAGTGGCTCCTGTGATTTCCCTGGCTCGGCATCCTACCAATAATAATGCAGTCATCGTTGCTGATCTGGCGGAAGATATTGACTCGCTTATCTCAATGACTTCAGAGGAAATTAAAAGCAGACTATATTCGAAAGATTTTGAAGACCGTTTACCTCTGCGAGAAATTCGGATCAATAGATGCCCATTTGTTGTTGGATTCGATGTGCTGA
>CAJWGQ010000085.1 GCA_913041025.1 uncultured Gammaproteobacteria bacterium
GGAGGCAAATGATCAGATAGCGTGCCTAGCCATGATCGAAACGCCAGAAGGAATTGAAAATGTCGAGGAAATAGTCACGACACCGGGTTTAACAGGGGTTTATATAGGGCCTTCGGATTTGGCTCTGGCGCTCGGGCTGCCAGCATATGGAGATCAGCCTCAAGAAGAACATCTCGAAACCGTTAAGCATATTCTTGCGACTTGCAAGAAACATGGGGTGGTGTCCGGAATGCACACGTCTAGTCTTGAATACACTAAGAAATATTTAGATTTAGGTTTTAACATGGTAATGCTGGGCTCTGAGACTGCCTTTATGATGCGCACAGCTTCCAAGGAATTAGCCGAGGCTAAAGGTTCAATTGTGGAGCCTGGTGAAAGCACTGGCTACTAGCGAAATTTCCCTTTGACGAAGTGGCGAGTGAAAGATTGCTAATGTAGGATTAAACTTGGTGTGAACGAGTATTCAGAGAATGACTTCTTTGAATCTCCCGAATTAAACCGAATCTAGGTTGTAAAGACCTGTTCGAATAGCGTATTGGGGGGAGTATGACCGTCGAAAATTTTGATCCTAATGGTGCGAATCACAAATTTAGCCTGTCTCGTAGAGAGTTAATTAAAAGCGTAATTGCGTCTGGTGTGGCAGTCTCTGCAGGGTCTATGTTGGTTGGCTGCGGACCTGGTTCTGGGGTCCAGACCGGCGGAGTGGAGCGCTTGATTTCAATTAACGTCAATGGAAAAGATCGCAGAGTCGATGTCCTTCCGCAAGAAACCTTGGCAAATACCCTGAGATTAAAGTTGGGTTTGACGGGGACGAAGTTAGGGTGCGACCGAGGCGAGTGTGGAGCTTGTACTATTCTAGTTGATGAGGTGCCGGTCTATGGGTGCTCAACGTTAACTCACAATGTTAGAGGCAAGAAAATCACCACTGTCGAGGGCTTACAAGCTCCAGATGGAACCCTTCATCCGGTGCAGCAGGCATTTGTGGATGAGTTAGGACCTCAATGTGGATTTTGTACGCCAGGACAGGTGATGTCGGCTGTTGCGTTGTTAAATGTCAATCCCAATCCAACCAGAGAAGAAGCTCGTCAAGCGCTATCAGGCAATTTGTGTCGGTGTGGGGCCTATGATCATTATTTGAATGGCGTGATGCGCGCCGCTAGGGAGGTTTGAGATGTCATATAAGCTTATTGGTAAGGATTTCACTCCTCCTGATGTAGTAGCAAAGGTAACCGGCAAAGCAAAATACTCCGAGGACTTTAGAGTCGAAGGAATGGTCTTCGCAAGGCTGCTAACTTCTCCTATGCCCCACGCTAAGGTAAAAAATATTGATGCATCGGAAGCGCTGAGCATGCCCGGCGTGATCGGAATTTTAACGGCTGACGACTTACCATCTGTAGACGCGCCGAACAAACCAATTTTAACGAACGAGCCGAATTATGTAGGCGAACCGATTCTCGCGTTGGCAGCAGAAAACGAGACGTTAGCGCAGGATGCGCTTGAAAAAATTAGAATAGATTACGAACCGTTACCTTTTACGGTGGACCCTTTGCAGAGTCTTTATCCAGGAGGCCCGAACGCCCGGTCTGAGGGTAACGTAGTGGGTACAGAAGCCGGAAAACCGGTAATCAAGGAAACCAAGTGGAGCGCAAGAGATTTTGCGGCTGCTGGAGAGGGTGAGCTGCCCATGGGGCCAGCCCAGGACGAATGGTCCTACGGAGATATGGAAGCAGGCTTTGCTGACGCTGAATATGTATCAGACGATACATTTGTAACGCAAGGTCTTTCTCACCACTGTATGGAGCCACGTACCGCGCTAGCGTATTGGCAGAATGGTAAGTGTTTTGTGCATGCGTCAAGCCAGAGCCAATCATTTCCTGTACCTTTCCTGGCAGGGTATATCGGTATAGAGCCTAAAGATTTAGTGTTTATCGCAGAGTATTGTGGTGGTGGGTTTGGCTCTAAAGGAACTGCCTATACAGAACAGGCCATACCCGCTCATTTATCAAAGAAAATCGGCCGGCCCGTCATGATGAGAATCAGCCGGGCTGAAGAGTACTTCGTGGGTTGTGCGAGACCTGGCTTCCAAGGCAGGATCAAGATGGGCTTTGATAAAAAAGGCCGTATCCTTGCACTTGATTTATATATTGTTCAAGAAAATGGACCTGATACCGGGTTTAATGATTACTACTACGCGGCAGATGCAGTGTGGATGGTGTATACGCCTGAAGCGATGCGCGCCAGAGGGATCCCAGTCAACACTAATACTCCACCCAGGGTTCCTCAACGGGGTCCTGGCCAGAACCAGATAGCATGTGTTGTTGAGCCTCTACTGGATAAAGCAGCAGAGAAGTTAGGAATTAGCCGGTTAGATATTCGGACGATTAACACACCCAACAATGGAACGTTGTACGGTCCTCAGAAAACCAAGGTTACCAGCGCCTATTTGAAGGAAGCCTTGGAGTTAGGAGCGGAAAAATTTAATTGGAAAGAACGAAAGAAGCTCTCTGGTCAACGCAAGGGATCGAAAGTGATAGGCGTTGGCATAGGTTCAGCTTACCATGAAGCCGGTTACAACGGATTCGATGGTTTGGTGGTGATCACGCCCGAGGGTAAATTAAATATCCACACGGGAGTAGGTAATTTAGGGACTTATTCCCATACGGCAACGTCTAGAGTCGCGGCTGAAGTGCTTAAATGTGATTGGGAGTCCTGTAAGGTAATTCGTGGGGACAGTCGCAAACACTTACCCTGGAATCTTGCTCAGTTCGGCAGTAACACATCTTATACGATGACCCGAACCAATTACGTTGCTGCGATGGATGCAATCGAGAAATTAAAAGAAATAGCGGCAAGTGATTTGGGTGGAAGTCCTGACGATTATGATATTGGCGAAGAGAGAGTCTTTGCAAAACAGGATTCAACTAAATACCTCACCTACGCCCAAGCAGCTCAGCGAGCGATAGAAATGGGCGGTAAATACAGCGGGCAAGAGATTCCAGAGGATCTCAATCCTATGACCAAAGATTCTGTTGCGGGTTTAGCGGGTACCGGGTTAGTCGGAGTCGCCAAGGACACATTAAACAAAGAAGGTACTGCGCCAGCATTTGCTAGCGGCTTTATGCAAGTAGAGGTAGACCTAGAGACTGGGATGTACGAGATTACTGATTACGTGGGTATAGCTGACTGCGGCACGGTGTTGCACCCAATGGGGTTAGCACATCAGATCAAAGGTGGCGCTGTCCACGGGATTGGTTTAGCGGGTTATGAACGCCACGTTTACGATCCCCAGATAGGTCTTCCGGCCACGGTAGGTTTTAATCAAAGTAAACTACCAACAATTCTGGATGTGCCGTCTACGATGACAACTGGGGCTGTAGACATTGCTGACCCTATGAACCCCGTAGGTGCTCGAGGGATCGGCGAGCCGGTTCAAGGCTGCGCGGCTGCAGCGTTGCTCAGCGCGATCTCAGATGCTCTGGGAGGCCATTACTTTAAACGTTCGCCGGTGATGCCAGATATGATCTTAAATGCTGTTGCTGGGCGAGAGCAATCTCATAAACCGCTACAAGTAAATACATACTAGGAGAGCAAACTATGCGTAAAGATATGATGCAAGCCTTCGAGTTGTACCAGCCTGATAACTTGGATGTTGCCCTTTCCCTCGCGGATCGATATGGCGACGAGGGCTGGTTATTGTCAGGAGGAAATGACAGTTTGGACTGGTTCAAGGACCGGGTGAAGCGGCCTGTTGCGGTAATTGATTTAGGCGGGGTAACTAGTCTCAAAGGTATCACAGAAACAGAAGACGGGGTCTTGATAGGCGCCCAGACTACTTTAACTGAGATCGTCGAGAACCCTATAGTAAAAGAAAAGTACGGTATTCTCTCAGATGCGGCTTCCCATGTAGCTACTCCTCAGATTCGAAATATGAGCAGTATTGGGGGTAACTTAATTCAGGATACTCGGTGTTGGTATTATCGAGCCGGGCTAGATTGCTATCGAGCCGGAGGCACCAAGTGTTACGCAGATACCCCAGAAGGTATGAACCGAGAGCATTGTCTGTTTAACGCGGATCGGTGTGTGGCGGTTACTCCTTCGGATACGGCGCCTGCTCTGGTGGTTTTGGATGCTCAGATGGTGATTTCTGGACCTGATGGACAGAGAGTGGTTCCAGCTCAGGAGTTTTTTATTGGCCCTGATATTGATATTGAGCGGATGACTGTACTTGAGAAAAATGAAATCTTAACGACTATTCGTCTTCCGAATACTTGGGCGAATTCAAAGTTTTATTTCGAAAAGGTTGCAGATCGAAAATCTTGGGATTTTGCTTTGGTGAATATTGCGGCGGCTATAAAGGAAAGTGCGGGTACTATAAGTGATGTGCGTGTGGCTTGCGGTGGTGTTGAGTGTGTGCCGAAAAGACTTGATGTGGTTGAGGCAGTTGTTAAGGGCAGCAAGAGAGACGAAGAAACGGCTAAACTCGCGGGCCAGTCCGCCATTCGAGGGGCTACACCGCTTAATCATAATCATTTTAAGATTCCTTTGATGGAAAATCTGGTGATGCGAGCGATTCGCGACGCCTGATCGATGGAAATCGTTCGCTATAGTAGTAATGCATGGGGACAACGTGTTCTCGAAGGGGTTTCTTGGGATTTATTGCCAGTGTTCTTTGGGTTGGCAGTAGTGTTCATTCTTGGCCATTCGATTTACATGTGGTTTAAATCCTCCAATACCGATTAATAGATGAGTGCTGATATTCCGAAGCCAATACTGGGCGAAGGTCAGGTAGTCCTTCGCCACAAACTGCCGGACCGATGGTTGCACTGGTTGAATGCGGCTTGTATTTTGGTGTTGCTTGGTACGGGTCTCTTGCCTGTTGTTGGAATAAAATTCGAATGGGTCACAATCCACTGGATAGCTGGTGTCATCATGCTGCTTTTGCTATTGGTTCATATTTATCGAGTGATACCTCGAGGCCGATTGTTGAATATTTGGTTTGGATTGAAAGATCTTAAAATTGTGAGATCGTACATTCGTGTGGGTTCTTCGGAAGCTTTGAAGCCTAGCAAGTATTCGCCTGCGCAGAAATTGATGCATCAGGGAGTGACTTTGCTGGTGTTGGTGACGATTGTTACTGGTTTGCTGATGATGGTTAAGATCGATACGCCTTTCTGGGATAGAAACATCTATATTTTTGAAGATGGAACCTGGGGTGTGATCTACTTTTTACATGGTTTTGCTGCGCTCTTTTTGGTGACTACAATTATGCTGCATATTTATTTCTCTTTGCGGCCAGAAAAATGGATGTATTTGCGTTCGATGGTGAAAGGATGGATTACAGATAAAGAATTGGAAGGGCATCACGACAAGACAGAGTGGGCAGGAGATTAGTTTGACTGATATAGATAGTGGTGAGTTAGCACAGAGAATCGAGGTAATAGAAAAAGCTTACGAGTACATGCTAGCTTATGCTGCCCAAGGTTACGAAGCTTCCCATGAGGCAGAGCAAAATAATGATGTGCGCCTTCATCTTGATGCCATGAACGAAGCCTTAGATAACCTTGGCGAAATAGCCAAAGCGTTGGCTTTAAAGGTTGATAAGGATAAGTCTGGCGATTATCAAAGTTTTTTAGAAGCCTTGTCGGATGATGCTCAAAAAACGCAGGGTATTGTTCGCTTGACTCTTGTTCGTTCTGGAATCAGCTCACAGTTGATCGATAACCTCAACGCTTCGATTCATGTCAGGGCACTATTAACGGACCTTTTTCTTCTGGATGAGGCACTCAAAAATTAGTTTCTAACTTTTTAAGATTGTGGTCTTGCTTTTTCGTTACCTTGGACTAATTTTATAGCTATCAGTTGTCAGCGGGTTTTATGTTTTTATCCATTGGATTGTTGATACTTCTAGCATTGATATTCGGTCCCTCTTTATGGGTTAAGTTTGTCATGAAGAGGTATTCGAAAGAAAAACCTGAAATGCCGGGCACCGGCGGAGAGCTGGCGACGCATTTGATTGAGCGATTCATGTTAAAGGATGTGAAGGTCGAAGTGACTGAGCTTGGAGATCATTATGATCCCGTTGAGAAGAAAGTCAGGTTACTCAGGGAGCATTACGAATCTAAATCGCTAACAGCTGTAGCTATTGCGGCTCACGAGGTAGGGCACGCGATCCAGGACCAGCAGGGCGACAAGCGGCTGGCGACGCGAACTAAGATGATTCCCGTTGCTGATAAGGTAGCACGCTGGAGCGCCGCAATTATCTCTTTCTCACCCGTGATTGGTATTATTACAAGACATCCTATGCCATTTTCTTTGGTGCTTTTGCTGGGACTATCGGGTTTTATCGCGCGGATGATGGTTCATGCAGTGACCCTGCCGATTGAGTTTGATGCAAGTTTTTCTAAAGCTCTTCCAGTGCTGCGAGAAGGAAATTACGTTTCTGAATCAGACGAAGTAGCTGTAAGTCGTATTTTGAGGGCTGCAGCGCTGACCTATGTATCTGCGGCGTTAGCAGACATTTTAAACCTTGGTCGATGGATCGCTATACTGTTGAGACGTTAAGGGTAGATAGTAATGAAAACTGGCGGATTGTTATGAGAATAGTGAGCTGGAATGTCAATGGATTAAGAGCTTGTGCCAAAAAAGGATTTTTGGAGTTTCTAGAGCGATCTAAGGCAGACGTCGTCGCGCTCCAGGAAACCCGAGCTTTTCCTGATCAGTTGGAAGAAAAGGTAGCTAATCCAAAAGGCTGGTTTACTTTTTTCTCGCCAGCGGAGAGGCCTGGCTATAGTGGTGTCGCAATCTACTCTAGAAAGGAACCCTCCCGAGTAGAGACAAGCTTAGGCGTTCCTGAGTTTGATAGTGAAGGAAGATATATTTGTGTCAGCTTTGGCAGATTAACCATAGCTAGTATTTATTTTCCAAATGGCAGCGGGAAAGAACGGGATAATAGTCGAGTACCTTACAAACTTGATTTTTACAAACACATTTTTTCTATCATCGAGGACAAACGTAAAACAGGTCCAGTGTATGTCGCCGGTGATTACAATACTGCTCATCACGAAATCGACTTAGCAAGGCCAAAGACCAACAAAAAATCGAGCGGTTTTTTGCTGGAGGAGCGTGAGGAGTTGTCGCGTTGGGAAGAAGCGGGATGGGTGGACACTTTTAGAAAAAGTCACGCAGCCGAGGAAGGACACTACAGTTGGTGGCGCCAGTTTGGAGGCGCAAGAGAGAGTAATGTAGGTTGGCGTATAGATTATGTATTTGCGTCTCCTGGCGGATCAAAGTTGGTTAAGAAGGCGTTCATTTGGCCAGAAGAGATGGGCTCTGATCATTGTCCGGTGGGCGTAGATCTTATCCGTCGAACGGGATAAGGTGAAAATCCTGTTTTGAGATTGCTCATTGGCCAGATGTTGGAATAGAAATTACTGAAGGAGAAATCATGGCAGAAGTAATGCCCGAACATCCCATGCTTGCAGGGGGTTATGCGCCCATTCAAATGGAGTGCGATGTCGCTGATTTAGTTGTTGAAGGTGAAATACCTTTATCGTTGAACGGTATATTTTTTCGTAACGGACCAAATCCTCAGTATGCGCCGAAGGGCAATTATCACTGGTTTGCCGGCGACGGAATGATCCACGCGTTTCGAATTGAAAACGGCCGCGTGTCTTATAAAAATCGTTGGGTAAGAACAGTCAAGTGGAATAAGGAAAGAGAGGCAGGTAGGTCGCTGTTTGGTGCCATGAATCCTTTTGACAATGACGAAAGCGTTCAAGGAATTGAGACAGACGGATTGGCAAACACTAATATTATCTGGCACGGGAATAAGTTGTTAGCGCTTGAAGAAGGGCATGCGCCGTTTGAACTGGATCCCTACACGCTCGAGTCGATGGGTCCTTGTACCTTTTCTGACCAGTTGAAGGGACCCATGACAGCACACCCTAAAATAGATCCCGAGACAGGCGAAATGCTGTTCTTTGGTTACAATGTGGATGGCGCCCTCTCAGAAAAAATGAGTTTTCATGTTGTAGATAAAGATGGGCGACTAACCCGTTCGGAATTTTTTGAAGCGCCTTTCCCTGCCATGGTCCACGATTTTATTACTACCCGCGATCACGTAATTTTCCCGATCATGCCGTTAACAGGTTCAATCGATCGCGCGATGAAGGGTTTGCCTGTTTATGCTTGGGAACCGGACAAGGGTTCTCATGTGGGCATCATGCCCAGATCTGGTTCCGTGGATGATTTGAGATGGTTTAGTAGTGATGCTGCTTTTGTTTTTCACCCAATGAACGCTTATGCGAAGGAAAACGTGATTACCTGCGATGTCTGTCAGTTTGGCCAGGCGCCGATGTTTCCATTTGCTGATGGCAGGCCAGGGGACCCTGCTAAATCATTTGCTCAACTGACTCGTTGGACTTTGGATCTTGGGAGCGAGGCAGAGACCTATGGAGTACAGTTACTTGATGAACGCAAGTGTGAGTTTCCCCGGTTGGATGAACGCTTTGCCGGCTTGCAATATCGATTTGGCTACATGGCGTGTGATTCGAGACCTAAAGAAAAGGCCGGTTTATTTAATGCGATCGCTCGTGTCGATCATTTGACAGGAAAAACGACAATGCATGAGTTGCCTATTGGGTGTGCGACTAATGAACCGATATTCGTTCCTACGAATAGTGACTCTAAAGAGGGGGAAGGTGTGCTTTTGGCAAATGTTTTTGATGCGAATCGTAATTCGAGTCACTTGCTTGTTTTAGATGCTGAGAATGTGGATTCGGAACCTCTCGCAGTCGCGTACTTGGATCATCGGGTACCATTTGGATTTCACGGTAACTGGATGCCACTCTGATTGGGGTTTTGTCGGCTAGGGAATTCCGATCATCTTTGTTGTTGAAACAAGTACGGACATTTTCTCTGCGTCAATCCACTTTTCCATACCGTCGGGTTCTAAGCTTTTGTTGAAATCCAAGAACTGATCGGGTCTCGAGAAATAGAGCTCTGCCATGCCGACGTATTTTGATGTCTTTGGTTGAGTACTGTGCCCAATGACGTATCGAAAACCTCCAGTTTTTTCTAAAACGGATTTCGCATTAGCGGCATGAGCGCCTAGCCAGTGCTGGAACAACCGATCGTAATCGATACCCTTTTTGGCACTTACTAAAAAGGTTGCCTTGAAAAACTCGGAGCTAGTAGTAGGAAAAGCGTCGTTCAGGGTGAGTTCTCTAAACGCGTGATTGCCATCAATTACGAGGTATTCCTGTGTTGCCCAAGGCGAATAAGGCTCTGCTACTTCCTGGAAAGTATCAACGGGGTAAGTTCCGTGAGGTTCATCAGGGGTTGGCAGCTCTTTGTTCCACCATAATTGCGCCATTCCGTCCCAGTTTTCTCCGATTTGCTGGTCTACCTCTTCAAAGACCGTGGCCAAATATTTGTGGGCGTGCTCTTTCCCTTTTTTCTTTTGATCGGCTTGGCCCTTGATCACGGCTGGCATGTGGTTAGCGAACCAGTGAACGAGAAGCTCCTCGCGAGAAACGTTTTGTCTTCTTCTGATTAGGTAGTTCATTCTTATTAGTGGGTTTTTGTTCGAAGTCGTCATTCGTCCTCTTATCCGGTGCAGTTCTCTAAGTCACATAAATAATCTGAAGTGGGTATAGAAAAATGGTTTATAGTTTTGTGAATATTCAAAGAGAACGAACGATTCGTTCTCTTTGAAAGCAATGACTAGGCCGGCTTTTTGAATTTGAGAGTCATACGGTTAGATTCACCGATCGATTCCAAGGAGTTTTTCAACTCGTCGTTATCTTTACTGGTGGCTAGACTAGGAGGAAGTCTCCATACAATATCGTCAGCGGTTGGTTGATCCTTGGGGTTTTGATTGATGTCTGACTCTCCGACCAGTTCAAATCCTGCCCCCTTCATCAGATCAATAACGAATGATTTTTTGAGATAACCCTTGGAACCGTCTGCCCACTCATCTGGCATCTCATCTCTGGCTTGGTGTTGAACTATACCTACGATACCGCCCGGCTTGAGTATATCGAAGGTGTTTTGGATGGCTGAGCTTAAGAATCCACCTTGCGATTCGAATCTAGCAAGGTTGTGTACCGCTCTGATTAACAGCACAGCATCTGCGGTCTCTCTCATAGGCTCAGGCATATCGCCAAACATGAAACCTTCCGCTCTTGCGCCTCCTGAGATTTGGCTTTTTTCGTTAATTTCCGACGGCCAGGTTTGAGGCCACTTTTTCATGTTATCCAAACGCTCGCCTTTGTAGCCAAAAAAGGACCACATTCCCATAGCGTAGTTGGCGCCAACCACTTTCCCTTCCGATCCGAGGAAAGGAACCAATAACTTCGTGTACCAGCCTCCCCCAGGGAGGGCCTCAACTACTGTCATGCCAGGTTCGATCCCAAAGAATTCTAGGGTTTCTTTCGGGTTTCGAAATTCATAACGCTTTTTCATTGCATCGGTTTGAGAATCTAAAATCGCCTCCAACTTTGCACTGGCAGAGACGCCAGCTTGCCCACTGGGCGCGGTGTTGACTGACGAACCGCTATCACCGCATGAGGCAAGAGCAAATAAACAAAATATTAGGATAGATTTTTTCATATTCCACTTCCTATTAGATGTAGCAAATTGTAACTTTTGATGCTGTCACGTATCAGAGAAAATTGAAATACCGCTTTCTGTTTAATTGAAACCTTTCCATTGGGGCTTTCTTTTTTGAGAGAAGGCTAGAGGACCCTCAATCGCGTCGTCGCTATTGGCTCGAGCAGTTTCGTACTCGTAGGAGTTGGAATATGCTTGCGATAGTGTCGTATCAAGCCCTCGCATCGCGGCTTGTTTTGTCGCCCTGACTGCCATTGGCGAGCAAAGCAAGATATCTCTAACCCATTCTTCAACCGTCTCATCGAGTTTTTCCGCTGAAACTACCTCATTAACGAGACCTAGCTCAAAGGCTCTTGTGGCGGACATGTGTCGTCCTGTTAAAAGGTACCCCATTGCCGGCTTTAAGCCCATTTGCCGGGGCAAGCGGTGTACTCCAACGCCTCCAGCTATTAAGCCGCGTCTGGGTTCCGGTAGCCCAAATTCTGAGTTTTCAGAAGCAATGATAATGTCGCAGGCCAGCGCTAACTCCAGGCCACCACCGAGAGCAAAACCGTTAACTTTAGCGATGACTGGCTTTGGAAATTCCCATCGTTGATTCAGAGGAAGGGTACTTTCTTGCAGTCTAGCCCATTCGGTAACTTCCTCATTTGATGCACTAGCTAGAAGTGCCCTGTGCTTGAGGTCCATTCCCGCACAAAAAGCCTTGTCTCCTTCGCCGCTAATGACCGCGAGCCAAATATCTTTATTCTTTTCTACTTCGTCGAAGTGCTGAGATAACGCATACCTTAATTCTGGATTTAATGCGTTCATGGATTCAGGTCGATTAAGCTTGATGTAAGCGACATGTTCTTTTATTTCAAAAATCGTCGTGCTCATGAGGCCACCTTCTGTTAAATCTATTTGTCAGTTCGATCTTGGTCTAGGCTTTCTGAGCTACTTGATAACCGTCTCTCTCAGACAACCTCTCCCAATAAGGTAGTATTTTTTTGGGAAGCGGTTTACCTAAAAGACGGTCC
>CAJWGQ010000086.1 GCA_913041025.1 uncultured Gammaproteobacteria bacterium
GATCCAAGTCCAAAGCCGCCGGTTCAATAAACGCATCGCATTCAACCAAAGATTCGTGATTAATCTCATCCATGAAATTATCCGCTTGAGGATCAGGGACGTTGAAAAGGCGATCGTACTTTTTCACCTTAATCTGTTCGGCTCCGGATTCAGATACCCAATGTATTACCCCTTTAGGTTTCAGCCCGCTCGTGTCCTGTCCACTTCGTGACTCAGGAAAGTATCGACACCTAAGCTCTATTAGCTCTCCATTTTCGCCATGCAGAACTTCATCACACTGAATAATAAAACCATAGCGCAATCGGACAAGACCACCCGGCTGAAGACGTTTCCACTTTGAAGGAGGCTCAAGAGAGAAATCCTCACGTTCAATGTAGAGAGTCCCGGAAAAAGGCATAGACCTCAAACCCAGATTTTCCTGCTTCGGGTGCCAAGGGGCTTCTAACAACAGTTCACCCTGATCCCAATTGGTAATAACAACTTTGAGTGGTTCAAGCACGCACATCGCTCGGGGCGAGTTAGACTCCAACTCCTGTCGGATGCAAAACTCCAACAGCTCCATTTCAACTACATTCGATTGCTTAGTGACTCCCACCCTAGAACAAAACTCACGTATCGCGGCAGGCGGCACACCCCTACGGCGCAGTCCCGCTATCGTCGGCATACGAGGATCATGCCAACCCTCTACGACCTTCTCAGTAACAAGTTGATTAAGATGGCGTTTGCTCATCACGGTGTATTCCAATCCAAGTCTAGAAAATTCAATTTGCGGGGGATGGTAATTGATATCAATGTTTTCAATCACCCAATCGTACAAAGGTCGATGATCCTCAAATTCCAGAGTACAAAGAGAATGGCTTATATGCTCTAGCGCATCGCAAATGCAGTGCGTGTAGTCGTACATGGGATAGATACACCAGTCATCTCCAGTTCTTTGATGAGATTGATAACGAATCCGATAAATAACAGGGTCTCTCAGATTCATATTGGGAGAGGCCATATCGATTTTCAGCCTGAGTACCTGACTGCCCTCCTCAAACTTGCCCAGTCTCATTGACCTAAACATCTCAAGACTTTCATCAATACTGCGATCCCGATAGGGGCTATTCTTACCGACCTCGGTCAAGGTCCCCCTTGATTCACGTATCTCCTCACTGGTTAAACTACAAACATAGGCTTTTCCGTCCAGGATCAGCCCTTCGGCAAATGTGTAAAGTTGCTCAAAATAATCGGACGCATAGGTCAGGTGATCCCAGGTAAAGCCTAGCCATTTAACGTCTTCCAAGATTGACTCGACGAAGATTTCATCTTCTTTCTCAGGATTCGTATCGTCAAAACGAAGAAAGGTCTTGCCTCCAAATTCTTGGGCTACCCCGAAATTCAAGCAGATACTCTTTGCGTGCCCAATGTGAAGAAATCCATTAGGCTCAGGAGGAAATCGTGTAATTACTCCATGCGATAATCGATTAGCATTTACATCACTCTTGATCCGCTGTCGTATGAAATCGTTGCCAGAGTCATCGCTTTTTTGTGTTTCAACCGTCATTTATCCACTAAACCCGTTTCGTAATGATGTTTAAACTGGTTAGACTGAAAACAATAAGTGCAGTTGGGCCATATCATCTTAAACACCACCTTCAAAAAAATCTGGCTAGCCGCCCTGATCACAGCTCTCGTTGTCCTTGCTATTTTCTTTTTTGCCAACCCAGCCTCGAAGTGGGAGATTATCGCAAATAACCTGCTGGGAGAAAAATGGTATCAGATTCGCATGGGAGGAAATCAAATAGGCTACATGCACAATACAGTAGCAAGAACTCAAGACGGAGATTGGCAGTTCGAAAGCACTAGTTACTTCAACGTTTTGAGCAATAATCCGGTCACTACATCAAAGACATTGATTTTTTCGCAATCATTTCCACACATCATATCTTACGCAAACTTCCGGACAATTCAGGGATCAACTGATAATGAAATCAAAGCTTTGCGGGCGGAAAACACCTATAACGTCTCTATCAGGCGAGGCCAAGAAATAACCCAAGAAGAATATGATTGGCAATTCGATCTGCGCGACTACTTAACTGTCGAGATGTGGTTACATTCGCAATCAAGAAACAATGGCGAGACAGTCGTAAGCAGAAGCCTGGATCTTGAGAAACTCAGGGTGACTAACCGCAAATTTCAATTGGTAAGCAAAAGCGAGGAGGGCTACGTCATCCAAAGCGCCTCACCCATCTCGCCCACCAAAATTTTTCTCAACTCAGATTTACAAACCGAAAAATTAGAAATGGCAGGGATATTCCAAATAGAAGCCTCCGACATCAAAGCAGCAAAGTCTTTAGCCAACATAACCAATAAGAGCGATCTTCATATCCCTGTGAAACCTCGGCTATTAAACCCTTCACAAATAACGCAAATTAATCTGCAAACTAAAATAAATGAGCTCGATGACAAGAAGATCAAGACATTCATCCCAGATACGCTGTCCTCTTATCAAGTCGATCAAGAGAAAACCGTAAATAAAGATTCTTTCTTGGGCGAAACCCTTCGATACCCAATCAATCATCCAAAAATCAGGAAACTTAGCGGCTTGCCAAGCAAAATCTCAACAAAAAAAGATCTTGATAAGCTAGTTGCTTACACCAATTCATTACTCAGTTATAGAACAAACTATGCCGTCGGATCAGTCGTTACGGCACTTGAACGCGGATATGGTGAGTGCACTGACTTTGCTGATCTTTTCACAACACTTGCAAGGTCGTTGGGTCTTGCCGCAAGACCGGTCTATGGCATCGCCTACAGAGACGGCGGGCGGCCCAAATTCATGTTCCACGCCTGGAACGAAGTCCACGTAGAAAACCAATGGATAAGCGTGGATGCCACTTGGAATCAGAGTCCTGCAGATTCTACCCACATCAGCTTAAACGACAACGAGTACGCCGCGATACTTCTCGCAAGCACGACAAAATCAGTTGAGTTTGAGGTCACGTCAGTTTCGTACGACTAACTATCCAGACTGTTCAGAAGCACTCCTGATCAAACCTTCCTGTGAAACAGACGCTACCAGTTCTCCCTCCTTAGAAAAAAAATCAGCATGATTCATACCCCTTGAACCGTTCGCTGACGATGTTCTTTTGTTAAACAGCATCCAATCATCAATCGGTACGTCTCGATGTATCCAAAGAGAATGGTCCAGACTTGCCAATTGCAATTTCTCCCGAGCAACCGAGGACATGTGGGGCAACGTGGAGGTCGAGACTAAACCCATGTCAGACGCATAACCGACCAAACAACGAGACAATTCTTGATCAAGCGGATCAATAGCTTTACGAAACTTAACCCAGACCGGATTGCTAAAGCGCTCCTTTTCCCATTCATCCGATCCCAGCTGAAAAACAGAGCGAGTCTGAAAAGGCCTCTCAATCTTCGCCATAGGACTCATGTTGCTGTGAGAGTTTTTGATGTTTACCGCAACCTCCACATCATCCTCTAACTCTTCGGGAGGAGGCACATTAGGCATCGGCAAAGAATGCTGATAGCCAGATTCTCTGATCTGGAACGAAAGATCCATGTTAAAAATTGGCTCCCCATTTTGAATCGCTACGATTCTTCTCATCGAAAAACTATTTCCATCGCGAACTCGTTCAACTTCAAACAAGACTGGCTTGTCTCCCACTCCGCCCCTTAAAAAATAAGCATGCAGCGAATGCAAATCACGATTATTAATAGTTTGATATGCAGCTCGCATTGCCTGCGCGAGAACTTGACCACCAAACAACCTAAAACCCCCACGATCCTCGTTTTCACCAAGGAACAGATCTTCATCGATTTTTTTCAGATCAAGAATCGAAATCAGTCTTGACTCTCTTGGTTCCTGCTTCTCCATCTATTACTTCGCTACTTCAAAAAGAATTTGATTATAACTCTTTAGTTTCGTATGAGATGCTGGAAAGAAAGACCTTTTTTGTTCGACTTAACACTTGACCATCGAATAGCGCCTATGAGACAAACGCCCAGTGACAGAAATAAAACCGCCTATGAAAAAAGAATTTGTAGACAAACTTGTTAGAGCATTTAAAGAAGGTTCTAAGTATCCGAGTTTATCGATCGAGCAGCCAGGCGCTACCATTGAATTGGCCTATGAAATCCAACAGCTTTTCGTAGCCGAACTTCAAACTGAAAAAGCTGGGTACAAAGCAGCAGTCACTAGTGAGCCGGTTCAACAAATTATGAGCATCAAAGCTCCAGTGAGCGGTGTGCTGTTCTCTTCAGGAGAATTTCAGGCAAATTCCACCATCGACGACTCAAAAGACTTACTCATCGAAACGGAACTAGGGTTTCAGACCAACATAGACATCACAAAACCGGTCGAACCCGCCAAGGTTTACACACTATTCGAGTGCTATTACCCGATGATCGAAATCGCCTCACCTAATCTTGAGGGCAAACCAAATGGTGTCGATCTTATAGCGTCAAACTCAGCATCCTTTGGTTTCATCAAGGGAGATCGCATTGGTTTTGACACAACCGACCCCGACTCTGTCGTCGCTAGCCTGAACCGAGGTAACGACGAATTACATTCAGCAAATTGCTCCTCAGTAATGGGAGGACAGTCCATAGCACTCGCTTGGTTAATAAATCAGATTCTTTCCCGAGAGCCTCTCATACCGTCCAATTCTTTATTGATGAGCGGATCGGTAGGACCGGCCCACCCCGCGACTTCTGGAGAGTATACCGGTCGTTTCGGAGAATTAGGCGAAATCAGGTTTTCAATCAAATAGATTTCCTTTCCTATTTCGAATATGTTGTTTTCAATATATTCCATGTTTTTCTCAATCAAAAATTGATATTTTTCGACCAAATCGAGCCAATTATTTAAAGGAATAGTCATGTCCGCTTACTTAGACGAAATCAAAAAGGTCGAATCTACCATCAACGGAAAGGAAGAATGGAAGGCAATTAATCCTGAATATTCAGTCCGCATGAAGCTTCAAAATCGCTTTAAAACTGGGCTTGAGATCGCTCAGTATACGGCGGACATAATGCGCAAGGACATGGCAGACTATGACGCAGACCCCTCCCAATACACCCAATCTTTAGGGTGTTGGCATGGGTTCATAGCCCAACAGGTAATGATGGGCGTGAAGCGACATAGAAAAACCACCGAAAAAAGCTACATTTACCTGTCTGGTTGGATGGTGGCAGCCTTGCGATCACAATTTGGTCCCCTTCCAGATCAAAGCATGCATGAGAAAACATCAGTAGCGAATCTTATAGAAGAAATTTATACCTTCCTGAAACAAGCCGATGCGAGAGAGCTTAGGCATTTATTCGCTGAGTTAGATGAGGCGCGGCAAAATGGTGGCGACGTGGACGGTATACTAAATCAGATTGATAACTTCGAAACTCACGTAGTTCCGATCATTGCCGACATTGATGCCGGATTTGGCAACGAAGAGGCAACCTATCTGCTAGCCAAAAAAATGATTGAGGCTGGGGCCTGCGCCATACAAATCGAAAACCAGGTTTCGGATGCAAAACAATGCGGACACCAAGCTGGAAAAGTTACAGTGCCGCACGAAGATTTTGTCTCTAAAATCAACGCCATCCGATACGCCTTTCTTGAGTTAGGCATCGATAATGGCATCATCGTCGCCAGAACAGACTCACTTGGAGCAGGACTTACACAAAAAATACCGGTTTCTATCACCAGTGGTGATCTTGGCAGTCAGTATTGCGAATTCCTAGACACTGACCCGATAAGCGAGCTCAGTGAAATTCAAGATGGAGACATCACGATTAACCAGGGCGGGCAGATAGCTAAACCCAAACGCCTCGACAATGGGCTTTATGCATTCAAAGAGGATACTGGAATCGACCGGGTCGTCTTGGACTGCATCACCAGCTTGCAGCACGGAGCTGACTTACTCTGGATCGAAACGGAGAAGCCAAACGTGGAGCAAATCGCAGAAATGGTTAACCGAGTCAGGGAAGTAAGACCCGAAGCCAAACTCGTATACAACAACTCCCCTTCCTTCAATTGGACATTGAAATTCCGGGAGCAGGTTTATGAAGAATGGAAAGCAGCCGGCAAAGACGTTTCGGCCTATCCAGACCCAGCCGCCGACGAAAAGGGCCTAATGGATGTTAGCATGGACGGCACTGAGCTAGCAGAACAAGCTGATGCGCTCGTTCAAAGCTTTCAACGAGATGCTGCTCGTGAAGCCGGCATTTTTCACCACTTGATCACCTTGCCGACGTATCATACTGCCGCGCTATCAACGGACACCCTTACAGAGGGTTATTTCGGCGATCTGGGAATGTTAGCCTATGTTCGCGACGTTCAGCGGCAGGAGATTCGTAATGACCTTGCAGCGGTCAAACATCAAGATTTGGCCGGATCAAATATCGGAGACGACCATAAAGAATACTTCCTAGGCGAAAAGGCCTTATTAGCTGGAGGTACAGCTAATACAATGAATCAGTTTTAACCTCTGGGTTATTAAGGATTTAGGTTATAGCCAGGGAATGAATACCCTGGCTTCATTAGTTTGGACTCCATTCCCGACCCAAGCTATGCTCTTTCCATGAGGGAGTAGATCATGAATCAACCGACAGCAACCAGTGATCTTGACCAAATCGCTCAAGATCTCAGAGAGGAGGGGCTGGAGCTGTACCGCGTCTTGAAAGACATGGACACCGCTTTTTGGTCCGAAAAATCCGCCTTCAAAGCATGGACCATTTGGGATGTAGTGGCTCATTTGCATATCGCAGATCACATGGCATTGACTTCGTTAAAGAGCGCAGAGGCATTTAAGGCTCTAATGGAATCTATAGCGAAAAAAGGATCAATCAGAGACTATGCTGAAGAATGGCTATTAGCCGGGAAACAACAGCCACTCTCAGGACCAGAACTACTTGAAAAGTGGTGGTCGAGCTTCGAGGAAATGTGTTCCACATTTCAAAACGCAGACCCGGAAAAAAGATACGTTTGGGCAGGTCCGGGAATGAAGGCCCGAATGCTCGCTACTGCCAGGCAAATGGAAACCTGGGCGCACGGGTGGGAGGTCTATGATCTAATGAAATTAAAAAGACCCCAATCGGAAAGGCTCAAAAATATATCCACTATAGGCGTTAAAACCTATGGCTGGACTTTTGTGAACCGCACCATAAAGCCCCCTACACCCCAACCGAAAGTCGAGCTATTATCACCAAACGGAGACACTTGGGTTTGGAATCATGAAACAGAAGGAGAACTCGTCTCTGGCTCAGCCGTCGAGTTCTGCCAAGTTGTAACGCAGGTGAGAAATATCAAAGATACTAATCTTGAGGTTAGTGGAGAAAATGCAAACAAATGGATGGAAATCGCACAATGTTTTGCAGGACCACCCGAGGATCCTCCCGAACCCGGCTCCCGAACATGGAAGAACACAAACGAATTAAACTCAAAGTAAGTTAGAGCGAGAAAGTACTATGGAAATAAGATCAGTGGCATTAAAGAAAAGACCCGAGGGGATCCCAAAATCAGAGGATTTTCAAGTTCTCACACAAACGCTAGAGAAACCAAAAGAAAACGAAATTCAAGTAGCTAACGTTTGCATGTCAGTTGACCCGTACATGCGCGGTAGGATGGTAGATAGAAAATCTTACGTGCCTCCATTCCAAATAGGCGAAGTATTGACCGGCGGAGCAATCGGTAAAGTCGTCGATTCCAATCACCCCGATTTTCAGATAGGAGATTTTGTCTCAAGCCATTACGGTTGGCGTGAAGGCTTTACCGCAACCACCGAGGGAATCGAAAAACTGGGAAACCTACAAGCAAGTCCCTCCATGTATCTCGGCACCATCGGCATGCCCGGAATGACGGCATACGTAGGTCTATTGGAGGTTGGCGCCCTCAAAGAAGGTGAAACCGTCTTCGTTTCTGGAGCAGCAGGCGCCGTAGGCTCCATAGTTGGGCAAATCGCTAAATTGAAAAACTGTCGTGTCATAGGTAGCGCAGGCTCAGATACCAAGGTCCAACTGCTAACCGAAGAGCTGGGCTTTGATCATGCCTTCAACTACAACAGTGGCCAAATATTAGGCCATTTGCGAGAAGCTGCGCCTGAGGGTATCGATATTTATTTCGATAACGTAGGAGCAGACCACCTTCAAGCAGCAATAATGCATATGAGGCAATTTGGCAGAATTCCTCTATGCGGAGCGATCGCACAATATAATGATACGGAGCCCAGACCCGGACCTAACAATCTAGCTGTAGCTATAGGCCTCGGACTCACGCTTAGAGGTTTTATCGTAAGTCACTTCGATCACCTTAAATCTCAGTTTAGAACCGATATGGAGTCGTGGGTAAATGAGGGCAGCATCAATTCTAAAGAGACGGTTTATGAGGGTATAGAAAACGCTGGCGAGGCCTTCATAGGGCTTTTTACTGGCGCTAATACTGGGAAGATGATCGTAAACTTAGAAAGCTGATAAAGCCGAGCTTACGATCCTGATCAATAATCAACGGTCCCTTGGTAATCTCGAGATCAGTCTAATTGTCAGGGTAATGGTTTGAAAATTCAGGGACCGACTAGCGGTCTAACTACTTGTGGCAATAAAAGACCAAGCAGAATCTGCTCCGCTTCGGGCGACTTCTTGACCTAGCAAAGTTTGCCATTCGAATTCATTTCCCCATTCGTCACGCCAAGACCACAAGCGTTTGGTGTAGTGATGCAATCGATGCTCTTGAGTAAAGCCCATCGCACCGTGCACCTGATGCACCTGCTCTGCAATGAAACCAGCAGCCTCGCCCACGCGGGCTTTCGCTGCAGCCACTTCTAGGACAAAACGCCGATCACCCAACGCATCAATTGCAGCTTCAGCAGCCCTTCTCGAAGCTGCAACTTCGCATGCAACCAGAGCCAAACTATGCTGAATCGCCTGAAACTTGCTGATACTCCTACCGAACTGAGTTCGTTCAGAGGCAAATTGAACTCCTAAATCCAAAACCGTTTGCATACAACCAACTAGCAAACAAACTCGCGTTAAAGCCATTTGAGCATAGGGGTCAGACCCTATCGAGATTTTTTCTCCCTCGGAAAAAGTCAGAACGTCTCTCCTTTCACCAGCCACATTAAATGCTGAGTCAATCAATTCTCGATTACTCAGCATTGTCACGTAGTCTTTTCCTTTCTCAACAACACCGATGCGGCCAACGCTCATACCAAATGGAACGTTAAAAATTTGATTTCCGAACAACTCCCCAACACCACTCATCTCCTCGGAATTACCAAACCAAATATTCATAAGGAGTGTTTCGGAAATTGGTAACGGTACCGCGTGACGTCCACACTCTATGAGAAACTCATACAAATCAGATAGTGAAGTCCCACTCTCTTCGGATCCCAACAAATTAAAGCCGTTTTTCTTAAGCAACTCCCAGAGAACTTCAGGGACCTCGTCCCCACCTTCACAACGATCCAGTAAGGATTTATCACAATGGTCGGCAAATATCCTTGAGGCCGTATCCAATATCAGATCGATTGTACGTTCGGTCATCTAAGCCCTAACCCTCTGGCAATCACTCCACGCATAATCTCGCGTGTGCCTCCCCTCAGCGTAAACGAAGGCGATAACAAAATCGTATCCATGAAAGTTTTTTTGAAGGCACTAGAAAGGCTCAATGGAGCAGCCAACCTGGCTATCTCGGGCAAGATCTTTTCAAAATTATTCCCCAATTCCTTAACCAAAGCTGCCTCATGAGCAACGTCTTTACCATCTTCCAACATACTTGCGATGGAAATAGACATTCTCCTCATCGTCATAAGATGGGAAGTTATTCGGCCTATGGCCGCTTTTTGGTGAACCTCTGGCTCGTCTCCACAAGCCCGAACTAATTCAACATAGACTCGAAACGAGGATAAAAATCTTTCAGGACCACTGCGTTCATAGGCCAGCTCCGAGGTTACCTGAGCCCACCCATTACCTGGCTCGCCAACGATCCTCTCAGCAGGAACTCGAACATCCTCAAATACCACCTCATTGAAGTCCTCACCGCCGGCCATGTTTTGGATTGGCCTCACCTTTGCACCATCATTTTTCAAATCCACGACGATCTGAGACAGACCCGCGTGACGATTTTCTCCGACTTCATCAGTCCTCACCAAACAGATAATAAAATGATTCCTATGTGCATCAGTTGTCCAAATTTTGGTTCCATTGATTACATACTCATCACCATCTCGCCTTGCAGTAGTTCGCACCGAAGCAAGATCTGAACCTGTATCTGGCTCACTCATCCCTATCGAGAAGAAAGATTCTCCCCTCGCAATCGCAGGAACATATTCCTGTTTTTGTTTCTCGGTCCCATAATTTATTAGGAGCGGACCACTTTGCCTGTCTGCGATCCAATGCGCACTAACCGGTGCGCCAGCAGCCAGCAGCTCCTCGGTTACCACGTATCTTTCAAAAAACGTTTTGGAACCCCCACCGAGCTCTACAGGCCAGGTCATCCCGATCCAACCTTTATCCCCAAGTTTTTTAGAGAAAACGGGGTCATGACCTGTAACAAAGTCAGAATTTCTTGTCTCTAGATGTTCACTATTATCGTCAAGAAATTGACGCACTTCTTCTCTAAGGACTTCGGTTTTCGAGTCCAGTTTTACGCGATCAAACTTAATCATGTTCAAATTATGAAACCAATTGAGATTTCACACCAGCAATATCTTAAACGGCTGACCTTTTTGACTTATTATTAAGATGGCTGGAAAGCAAAACCTTCGACAAAAGCGGCAGAAGGATTTAATGTCCACATGCTGAGCCGACCCGTTAATTAAAGAGGTACTTAGTTCATTGTTGAGTGATTCGCAGTTAAAAGAAATCTTCGATCCGGTTTTCTCTGACATTCGTAAAAGAGCGACAGTCGCGGAAAAATTTCTGGACCGTGACTTGTATAGAGTTTACATAGCTACTCTTTGGTCCAACGTTGTGTTATCTCCTGACGAAGTTGGTATTGAAGAGGAGGACATAGAACCCTTACACGATATCTTGCTTGGGGAAATCAACGATGCAATTGGTCCACACGATTCCATGAAAGAACTCTACCAATTTATCAGCTCAAAAGATGGTGAGAAGGCAATGGTAGAGGCGAAGCTAACGCAAACCCATAAAGATCTCCTTAACTATTTTTCGAGTATGATATTGGATCCCGAAGGCCATAAACGTTGGATGAATTACATTCGTGAGCAGCAGAACCAACCTCGTTAACGACCAACAACATTCAATACTATCTGCCTTTGATTCGTCGCTCGACGATGTTCCCACAAAAACACCCCCTGCCAAGTCCCTAAGACAAGCGTTCTTTTCGAAATGGGAATTGAGAGGTTTACTGCAGTCAACATGGCTTTGATATGAGCTGGCATATCGTCTGGTCCTTCCGTGATATGACTGTAAAGGGCGTCACTTTCTGGTACCAGCCGATTCAACCAAGCCTCTAAATCTCTTTTTGCGCTGGGATCAGCATTTTCCTGGATCAGCAAACTGGCTGAAGTGTGTTTGATGAAAAGTGTCATTAGCCCTGATTCGACCTGCAATGCCT
>CAJWGQ010000087.1 GCA_913041025.1 uncultured Gammaproteobacteria bacterium
TCATCTCCCTCTTTGAAATCTGGGTGAAGACTTTGCACTACAACTCCGCCGGCATGCCCTTTAAACGCAGACCCCACAGCAAGTGGCTCAATTCGTCCAGGAACACCTTTTACCATAGCGTGAACCAGAGGCTCGCAAACCAGCAATTGGTTCTGAATTAAAATCTGGCCTTTACCTACCTTCGGGATCGGTAATTCCATCTGACCGAACACCTCGGGTTCCAGACACATGCCCTGGCTTTCAGATGCTCGGGCGACAACCCACTGACGATTCACGCTACTAATGGTTTTCTCTTCAAACAAGCTTTCAGAATTTCTACCTTATAGCTATTTTTAGAACCAATCAACGAATGATACCGAGTGCAGACCTTACTCATCTTCAGCTGAATTTGACCCTGCTAAAGCAGAACCCATAAACCTTGTCTCCCCTCCAACTTGCAGCAGCTGCATCTCTTCGATCCGCCAACCACGTCCGGGAAGAAAACTAACCTCGTCGAGGTAGGTTCCAATAAACACCCAGACCCGATCATCTTTTCTTTCATGCCAGGCTTGAACATAACTCTCCATCGTAGCTGTCCCTCGCAAGAGATTGCAGTCCTCGTCTAATTCAAAGCGCTGAAGCTCAACCAGCTGGGTTCCTATGAGGTGTTGGGTAGGCCCGATATCCTTCAAGGCACCGGCAACCACTTGCACCCAAGCCTCAGGCCCGATCTGCGGCGAGATATCTTCGCCAGCCCAAATGACTGCGTCTTTGGAGAATATTCTGTGATATGTTCGGCGGCCCTCCTCCGCGGATTGTTTGACTCCTGCACCAATTTTATCAGTTGCCTTGGCGTACCGCTTCCGCAGATATTCGATGTCTTGAATTGCCTTCGATTTTTCTAGGGAATAATTGCACGATCCCTCCGAATAAGATTTCGATGCAAAAACAGTGACAAGAAGAAGCAATACCATTCCAAGTAAATTCATAATGTGCTCCTGATCTGATTACCAGCCCCGAGGCTTCTTCTGATCGGTTACGCCCCGTCTCAATCTAGAAAATATAACAAATAAATCTAAGAAAAATATCTTTAACTAAACAAGAGCAGCGGCAGCTTTTTTTTGGCTTTCTAGTATTTCTTCCAAATCAACGTCCACGAGCTCACCATTTCTAACCTTCCACTCCCCGTTAACCATGACCGCTTCAGCACGATGAGCACCAGAAAGGACTAGAGCAGCTAAGGGATCGTGCGCCCCGGCGAACCTTAGCTCATCTGTGCTAAATAAGGCCAAATCAGCGCAGGCGCCCTCTCTTATCTCTCCGATGTCATCCCGATTGAGCAGCCGCGCACCCTCTGTCGTGGCTAATTCCAGAGCATCAATATGACTGAATTGTTCTGCTCCTAGCCTCAGCCTCTGCAGAAGATATGCCTGCCTAAGTTCTTGCATTAAATTCGAACTGTCGTTTGAAGAGGAGCCATCAACACCTAAACCGACCGGCGCACCAGCGGCTCTGAGCTCTTCGACGGGGCAGAACCCCGACGCCAGCGTCATGTTCGAGGAGGGGCAGTGACATATACCCGTCTTGGTCCGACCAAGCCTTTGTATTTCCTCAGAGGAAAAGTGAATTCCATGCGCTAGCCAGACATAACTAGAAAGCCAGCCTACTTTTTCAAGGTAATCCAAGGGCCGACAACCATATAGATTTTCGCAAAAAGAATTTTCGTCAGATGTCTCAGCAAGGTGAGTATGCAAAAGCACTTTTTTTTCACGTGCCAGTTGAGCCGAAGCAGACATTAATTCTTCGGTCACAGAAAACGGAGAGCAGGGCGCGAGCGCTATTTGCAGCATCGCACCTTCAGAGTGATCATGCCATCGGTCGATAAGTCTCTCGCTGTCTTTTAGGATAACGTCTTCAGTTTGGACGACGTTGGATGGTGGAAGCCCGCCATTCTCTTTGCTTAGGCTCATTGAACCCCTGGTTAAAATCGCCCGAATACCTAGCGATTTGATCTCTTCTGCCTGCACGTCTATGGCTCTGCTAAGCGCTTTTGAAAAAACGTAATGATGATCAACCGTCGTGGTGCAACCAGACAGCAAAAGCTCACAAACAGCTGTTCTGGTAGAGGCACGAACAGACTCCTCCGTTAATTTAGACCAAACCGGGTACAAACTCGCTAGCCAAGGAAACAATTCTTTGTTCAGTGCAGCGGGAAGAGCACGAGTTAATGTTTGATAGAAGTGATGATGGCAGTTGATAAGACCAGGAATTAAAACTAGGCCTGACGCATCAAACACCTCGTCATATTCTACTCTGGGGAACTCATCTACGAGCTCTAGAATTCTTCCTCCAGAAACCAAAACACCGCGACTTGCTCGCTCTTTATTTCCTGTCCATACAACTGCTGGATCTTTAATCCATGTAACCAAAAAAAGCCCCTATAAAATTTTAAGTCTGCTCGTCTTGTCAGCTTCAATATCAGCAAGAAGCCGGGACGCCGAGCATTTAAATGAACCTAGTTGATGCTATACTGAATGCCTTCATATTTTGCACATATAGAGCTGACACGAATAGAGAAAACTTACATTTACTAAAATAAAAAAGGCTAGCAAGAATAAGGAGTACCCGGCGATGGATTTTCTTTCTAGATATTTTGAGTTTAAGAAACACAACACTAATTTCAGCAAAGAAATATTGGCAGGAATAGCCACTTTTCTGTCCATGTCCTATATCACAGTCGTTAACCCGTCTATTCTCTCAGAGACAGGCATGGATTTTGGTGCTGTATTTGTTGCAACTTGTCTCGCAGCCGCTTTTGGATCCGCGGTAATGGGATTGCTAGCGAACTATCCTGTTGCACTCGCCCCGGGCATGGGACAAAACGCTTTTTTTACTTATGGCGTCGTAATTGGTCTTGGTCATACATGGCAATCTGCCTTAGGTGCTGTGCTAGTCTCCGGCGTGATTTTCGTTATCTTGAGTATTCTCCCAGTAAGACAATGGTTAATTAATGCCATTCCTCGAAACTTAAAGCTTGGAATAGCCGCTGGCATTGGATTTTTTCTCGGTTTTATTGCCCTTAAAAATGCGGGCATAATAGTCGACAATCAGGCTACTCTAGTGGGCTTAGGGGATCTGACTGGGGTGGGGCCACTCCTATGCCTAGGCGCATTTGTCCTAATTGTCGCTTTAACTGCGAAGCGTGTGACTGGCGCTGTAGTCATAGGAATTCTGTTGGCGACCCTACTTGGCATTCTCATTGGAGACATTCCGTTTGTAGGCGTGCTTTCTACGCCACCATCTATTGCTCCTGTTTTTTTTGAACTTGACCTTGTTTCTGTCATCGATGTCTCAATGCTGACAGTAGTCATGACAATGCTGCTGGTGGACGTCTTCGACACAGCAGGGACCCTAGTTGGCGTATCAAATCGTGCCGGTCTCTTGGATGAAAAAGGTCATCTGCCAAGGATAGAGAAAGCACTTATCGCAGACTCTTCGGCCACGATGGTTGGTTCCGTTTTCGGCACCTCATCAACAACTTCTTATGTCGAAAGCGCAGCCGGTGTTGAAGCTGGGGGACGAACAGGAATGGTGTCTGTCACCGTATCGATCCTTTTTCTCCTTTGTCTTTTCCTTGCCCCGTTAGCAAAAACAATCCCCTCCTATGCTACCGCAGCCGCTTTGCTCTATGTCGCTTCCGTGATGGTCAACGCACTCGCAGATTTAGATTGGAATGACATCTCTGAAACAACACCTGCAACTATTTGCGCGCTCAGCATGCCGCTAACTTTTTCGATAGCAGACGGTATTGGCCTCGGATTTATTACCTATTCCATAATTAAAATTCTGAGCGGCAAATTTAGCGACTGCTCGGCGCCGGTTCTCATCATATCGCTTGTTTTTCTTCTAAAGTTCTTGTTCTTATAAAGAGGCTCCCTAAGGTTGGAAAAATTGTCGAACAACAACGCTTTCACGCTTGAGGGAAAACCTCCTCCCCCTCAGGCAGCAGCTATAGCATTTCAGCATCTCTTAGCCATGGCAGGAGGGATATTGACTGCGCCCTTCCTAATCGCTACTGGAATGGGGCTATCGGCATCGGAAACAAGCTATCTAATTAGTTCAGCACTTGTCATCTCCGGATTTGCAACTCTATTACAAATCAACCGCATAGGGCCAATAGGCTCGGGACTCTTGAGCCTCCAAGGCACCAGCTTCGCGTTCGTGGGGCCGCTTATCTTCTCCTATCAAACTATTATTGATGACCAAACCGCTGAGGAAGCATTGGGAGTCATTTTTGGCTCAGCAGCATTATGCTCGCTGATAATGTTCCTGCTTTCTTTTTTTTTAAAATACCTTAAAAACATTATTACGCCTAACGTCTCCGGAACAACTGTGATGCTTCTCGGAGTAACGCTTGTTCTCACTACTTTGCAAAACCTCGTTAGGGAGTTTGATAGCGCTGGAGGCTTTGAGGGTACTGGCTTCGAGATAATAATTCTGTCGGGAGTAGTGCTGGCAACTACTATTTTGATTTCAAAATCGAGTGTGGTTTGGTTGCGAGTAGGCAGCATCACCTTCGGACTAATACTTGGTTTCGGGATCGCTTTACTTTTTGACTCTTCGGACCTGTCTGGGCTGCGGACACAAGAAGTATTTTTCATTCCAGAGATCGGTCGATACCCTCTTGCGATAGATTTCCAGGTAGTAGCGATAGTATTACCAATATTTTTGGTCTCCACGATGGAGTCAATTGGGGATCTTAGCGCTACAAATTCTTTATCTGGCCTAAAGACCGGTGATACGGCCTATTGGCTTCGTTTACGAGGTGGAATTGCAGCATGCGCTACCAATTCTTTTGTGGCCTCTCTTTTTTCCACTTTTCCTAACACTACATTCAGTCAGAACAATGGCGTCATAAGATTAACTGGAATCTGCAGCCGTCACGTAGGCCTCTACGCTGCGGTATTTTTGATAATTTTCGGCTGCATACCAGTTGTTGCAAATCTTTTTCAAACTATCCCTCCCGCGGTAATATACGGGTCAACGGTTCTTATGTTCGGGCTAGTAGTAGTCTCTGGCTACAAAATAATTGTCGAATCGCTTCCAGAAAGTCGGGATTGGATGTTAGTAGGATTGTCTTGCGTACTCGCGTATTTGATCGCATTCTTCATTGATTCAGTGCCCAGTCTCCCAAAAACTTTCGTCTCTGTTTTATCTTTTCCGGTGTCAACAGGGGCTTTACTGGCAATGTTTTTTGAAATTGTTATCCCGAAACCACGCAAACAAAACGAGTAGGAAGTTGCGCGGGAAAGCACGCTCTTGCTGTTAATTAGGTTTGAGGTGCTTGGCCACCCTAAGATCCTCTTAAAGTGGCCAAGTAATTAACTATTACAAACTAAATCTTATTCTACCCATGATCTGACGAGGAGGAATCAGTTCTACTCCTGTTGCACTAACACCAAAAACGTCTGTCATGCGAGAGTTAACACCATCCTCATCTGTGGCGTTGTAAACCATGACATCAAAGCCCCAATCTTTATCGGCCGGGTCTACACTAATCATCAGGTTCAAAACGTTGTAGCTTGGCACTACGTCCACCGTCGGATTGTTTATAACCCTTTGCTGGAACTCTCCTCTATGAATATATTCAAGAATTCCAGTTATCTCGTGCCCAGCATCCATGGTTGTTTCATACCGAAGACTAACGTTAGCCGTGAAGTCAGGTGTTTTGGCTAAATCGTTGCCGTTTATGTCCTCCCTCAAACTATACCTTATAGCTTCCTGTCCGAAGAAATAGGGCTCTGCTTTGACATTGTCGAGCGCTTCATAGGGGGCTGTAATTTCGGATTCAAGAAATGCCATCTTGACGTCAAGCGTAATCGAATCAGAAAGAAGTGCGACGAGCTCTAATTCACCACCCTTCACTTCGACCTCAGGAATATTGGCTACGCCGCCACGATATATATCTGGGTCAGTGGCTTGAAACTGAAGATTTTCGTAGTCATAAAAGAAGGCTGCGACATTTGCGCGAACCCTTCCCTCAAACGCGTCGGTCTTCAAGCCAATTTCGTAGGCATTGATCTCTTCGTTTTCAAATATGGGGAACACCATGACCGGCGCATTGTCGTCATCAAAACCAAAAGTTAAGTTGCTTCCTCCGGGCTTGAATCCTGCTGTGAAAGACGCATAAATCATTGTGTCATCATCTATATCGTATTCCGCAACCAGCCTGCCAGTGACCTTGTCTAGCTCCTCCTCTAAATTATAAACTTGCCCAGGAATTCCAAAAAAGTTTGATACGAAGCTTTCCACTTTGTCCTCAGTGTATCTAAGACCACTTATCAACCTGAAGGTGTCTGTCACGCTAAGGGTAGTCTGACCATATATTGAATAAGACTCTCGCGTAGGGAACGCGTTAGAGATAAACCCTACCTCTGCCCCATATACAGCAAAACAGGCCGGGCACTCTGGGTTGTGCACGTACGGGGTAAATTGTCCGTCAGCCAAACCAATATCAAAAACATTATTGACATCCTTGAATTCGTATATGTAGTTCTCGATTTCATGATCGAAGTAAAAAAGCCCAACAATCCAGTCAAGCTTTCCGAACGCGGGTTCATTAGAAATCATATTTAGTTCAAGCGTCTTTGTTTCAACGGTGGAGGTTTCCGGATTGAACTCGGCCCTGATATACGGAAGCCCGGCCCAAAGACCGCCAATGTGAATGTCTCCGAAGTTGTGCCTGTCATTATCGCGAACGACTAAAATTTGGTCTTCCTGCCAACTAGCAAGACCTTTAAAAGTTGAATTGCCCAAGTCCGCCTCGTAAATCGCCGCGAGCAACTTAGAGGTAAGTTCATAATTAGACCTTGTGTCCTGAGAAAGCTTCCTCGCTCCGGGGGTTTGATCGTCAATCCCTTTTATAGCCGCACCGTTATTGTCTGCATCAAAGTAAGTTCCGAAAATTCTTAAGCTAGAATTGTCGCCTGTAGTAAATTCCCAGTCGGTGCGAAAGCTGATGGAGCTCATATCATCAAGCTCTTGCCCATTAAAGACGTTGTCAGTGAATCCGTCTCTCTCTGTGATCGTGAAAGAGGTTCTTGTCGCTACCGAATCTGAGACAGGAATGTTCATGGAAACCCTTCCCTTCCCCAAATTGTACTCTCCAACGGTCAGATCGCTTTTTATTTCGAATCCTTCGGTGGAGGGTCTTTTGCTGATAACGTTTATGGCTCCACCCGTTGAGTTCTGCCCAAAGAGTGTTCCTTGAGGCCCCCTTAAAACCTCTATCCGTTCTACATCTATAAAATCAGTTTGCAGAGAAAATGGAGAGGCGATATACACACCGTCTAGATGGTATGCGACTGACGGGGCTGCTATTGCGTTTTGATTGGTCTCGTTTCCAATGCCTCTAATAGAAACAACGGTTTTATAGCCCTCGTTCTTAGCAACCGTGACCCCCGGAGCGATCCCGCTCAAATCCACAAAAGATGTGATATTTTTATTGTCGAGTTCATCGCCACTCAAAACAGTTACCGCCTGAGAAAGATCTTGCAAACTCTCGTTCCTTTTCTCAGCAACAACAATAACTTCTTCAATGACGTTATCAGCTAGAGAGCCTAAAGAAAAAAGCGCTATCCAGAAAAAAAGAAAGCAGCTCATTAACGATTTTTTGGTGCCTGTCCCAAACATTTTTCACCCCTTAAAAATTATTAAAAAAAATTTACCGATCTTATGCAATTTATTAGTATTTCACCTTTAGCTACAAGCAGGGATCGTGCCATTTCCTGAGCCATTGCAC
Organism: uncultured Gammaproteobacteria bacterium; assembly: GCA_913041025.1. The sequence goes on from CAJWGQ010000087.1 coordinate 7,781, forward strand.
TGTCCCGATTTTTTTTCAGCAACCTAATGATTTATGGACCATCTTGAGATCGCTCGCCCAGGTCCGCGTCGACCTCCGAAGAAATAAATGCTTCATAACAGTGCATATGATACACGATCCACTAATTTAGTGCGCGACAAAGGATATTAATCCGCTCAGCAGTCACAACATTCCCTCTTGAATTATGAATTCGGATATCTCTGAAATGCCTTTGCCCAGTTTTAAGTTTGAAAAAATATATGGCTTGCCTGCTCTCATGTCTCTTGCGTCACGGTTCATCACATCTAGGTCCGCGCCAACGAAAGGAGCCAAATCAATTTTATTGATTATCAGAAGATCTGACTTTGTAATACCTGGGCCACCTTTTCTTGGGATCTCCTCACCAGCGGAAACATCAATCATATAGAGAGTAAGATCAGAAAGTTCCGGGCTGAAAGTAGCTGCAAGATTATCGCCCCCGCTTTCTATTACTATGAGATCAAGGTCGCTAAATCTTGCAGTGAGCTGATCAATGGCATTGAGATTCATCGATGTATCTTCTCTTATCGCCGTATGAGGGCACCCGCCCGTCTCAACCCCCAAGATGCGGTCGGGGGAAAGAGCCTGATGTTTCATTAAAAATTCTGCGTCTTCTCGTGTATATATGTCGTTCGTAATCACAGCCAAGTTAAACTTCTGGCGCATCTCCAGGCATAAAGCTTTAACAAGAGAGGTTTTTCCCGCTCCGACGGGCCCACCAACTCCTAGTCTAAGTGGTGGCCTTTTATTTTCTTCTAACATAGTGTCTCCTTAAGACCTATAAAGCCTGTCCTCAATACCTTCATGTTGCGCGGACAGAATAGCCACTCCCGGGAGGGAACGGCCGAACTTCCACTCATACTTCTGCTGCTTTTGCGCGATTCTCTCAGACCGATCGACGCCTTCGGATATCTGAGGAATCATTTTCTCCAGAACCCATTGAGCTTTCGACTGTCCCAATGGAAGAGACTTAGTTACTACGAGCACCTGGTTTTCAATCCAATTAAAACAAAAGCCAGCGGCTAATTCGGCGACAGGAATCCGCCAATAAGCGCCGGCGATCGCAAATTCTGTAACAAACGAAGGCTCTTTAAAGAGCGGGCTACCGGCGTCTATCTGTTGAAGAATACGCGCCAGTGATTTACCCATTTCCAAATCTTCTAAAAGCATCTCCTCAGTCTCTCGGTTTGCTTGGAGGTATTCGTTCAAGCTTTCGATAATATTTGGTTCATTCTTGTCCCAGGCATCGGAACTCAGAAACAATGCGGGCAAGTCGAGAGAGCACAACCCGTAATTGAAAAGATCTGAGATCCATTCGAACGCCGTCACATGATCTTTCACAATGCCATTGCAGACCGCAGACTCCATGCAAGATGAATAAGCGTAACCTCCGACGGGCAGCGCTTGTGAAGAAAGTCTGATCAAATTTGCAAGTTTGGTTAAATCAGAGCTCACTATTGTCCTCGAACTCGTTAATGTTTCGGGTGGGCATGATACGCGCCGTCCTCGGGCTGAAAGGGACTAATAGTCTCGTCTACTTGCCCTCCCAAACCGATGACCATCTGATCTAAAACATAGTCTGGCTGGTAAAGTAGTTCGTGTTCCCGCAGCTCAAGAGCGACATGGCGATTTCCTAAATGATAAGCAATTCTTGTGAGTGCAAAATTATCAGTCGCCGAAACACGCGAGACAGGCTCCGGTCGAGCTTTAACCGAGAAGAACTCATCAGTTGTCGAGACTAGGATATCGCCTCCAAGCAGGTGCTCGCCTCGGTCAAGGAACCAAGCTACAGATGCCCCTTTCTCCGATATGCACTTTCCTCTACTCCGTTTTCGCTCGTCATAAGGTAAGGCTATCTCATCATCCTCTCCCGAGCACTCGTGATCTGCGGCTTTTTTAAAGCAATCGAATCGCATGTCATTGGGGCCTAAAATAGAAAGTAGCGCTGCGCAAGCGGCAGGCAATCTGCGGGCTCGCAAGTCAGAAGCTCACCGTCTGCCCTGACCTCATAACTCTCAGGATCCACTTCGATTTGTGGCAGGTAATCATTCAAGACCATGTCAAGCTTTGATACATTTCTGCATGAACCCACCGCGCTTATGTTTTTTCTTAGCCCAAGGTCATTCAGTCTCTCTCCGAAAGCTTGGCTAACAAAAGTAAGGCTAGTTGCCTCCCTGGCTCTTCCGAACGAACCGAACATCGGCCTGTAGTGCACTGGCTGAGGTGTTGGTATTGACGCATTCGGATCGCCCATCGGCGCGGCCGCTATCATGCCACCTTTAATAATCATCGCTGGCTTAACGCCAAAAAATGCGGGCTTCCAGAGCACGAGATCAGCCAACTTACCCTCTTCAATTGATCCAACTTCACTCGCAATTCCGTGGGCGATGGAGGGGTTTATTGTGTATTTCGAGATGTAACGTTTTACTCGGAAATTATCAGTGCTGCTCCCCTCCTCTAAGAAACCACGTTGTACTTTCATTTTGTGAGCGGTTTGCCAAGTCCGACTGATGACCTCACCAACTCGGCCCATTGCTTGCGAGTCGGACGCTATCATCGAGAAGGCTCCAAGGTCATGCAATATATCTTCAGCTGCGATAGTTTCTTTTCTTATGCGAGAGTCTGCGAATGCAACATCCTCGGGAATATTTGGATCTAAGTGATGACAGACCATCAACATGTCGAGGTGCTCATCCACCGTGTTGATGGTATAAGGGCGCGTAGGGTTTGTTGATGACGGAAGAACGTTTGGCAGGCCACAAGCTTTTATAATATCAGGGGCGTGACCGCCTCCGGCTCCTTCGGTGTGAAAGGTATGGATGGTTCTGTCCTTGAAGGCGGCTATAGTGTCTTCAACAAAACCCGATTCATTAAGCGTGTCTGTATGAATAGCTACCTGAACGTCTTGACGCTCAGCGACCGACAAACAATTATCAATAGCTTGGGGCGTTGTGCCCCAATCCTCATGAAGTTTGAGTCCCATCGCGCCGGCTTCAACTTGCTCATCTAGGGGGCCGGGCAGGCTCGCATTACCTTTCCCCATAAACCCTAGATTCATCGCAAAATCATCTGCCGATTGAAGCATCTTCGATATGTGCCACGGGCCAGGAGTGCAAGTAGTGGCGTTTGTGCCGGTAGCCGGTCCGGTTCCACCTCCGAGCATCGTTGTAATACCCGACATCAAGCTTTCTTCAATCTGTTGGGGACAAATAAAATGAATGTGAGAGTCTATTCCTCCTGCAGTCAAAATGTGCCCCTCGCCCGCAATGGCCTCAGTTCCAGGGCCAATGACAATATCGACCCCTGGCTGGGTATCGGGATTACCGGCCTTGCCTACCTTCCAGATCCGACCATTTTTAATTCCAACATCCGCTTTTACGATTCCCCAATAATCAATAATTAGAGCATTAGTGATAACCGTATCAGCGGCAGCGGCTGACAGAGATTGGCTTTGGCCCATTCCGTCCCTTATGACCTTCCCGCCTCCGAACTTTACCTCATCCCCGTAGACTGTCAGGTCTCTCTCTACTTCAACAATTAATTCCGTGTCCGCTAGGCGGAGTCTGTCCCCAGTGGTTGGCCCGAACATATCTGAGTAAGCGCGGCGTGATAATTTTGGCATAATTTAGGCCTCCAACGTTCCCATTACTTCGCCTCGGAAGCCGAAGATATTCCTAGAACCACCATACTCGACTAGCTCCACAGTCTTTGAGACTCCCGGCTCAAAACGAACCGCAGTGCCCGCGGCGATATTCAATCGATAGCCGAAGGTGTTTG
>CAJWGQ010000088.1 GCA_913041025.1 uncultured Gammaproteobacteria bacterium
GGACAATTGGTCGACGCAATTTCTTCTAGCGACAAATACATCGAATTTGCAGCATGAAAAACATACTCTACATCATCTCAAAAGCCCCTTATTCTGGTAGTCAGAGTTTCGAGCTCATTGATAGCGCAATGGTAAGCGCTATTTTTGAACACAATGTAAGTGTTTTGTTCAGGGCAGAGGGAGTCTGGAGCCTGCTCAACGATCAGGATGGCGAACTAGTGAACTCCAAAACCTACTCTAAAGTCCTCGCCGCGCTTCCCACCTACGACATAGACAACCTTTATTTTTGCGAGGACTCAATAAACCAAAGACGGATAAGTCGAGATCAAATCGATATTCCTGTGAAATCGTTGTCCATAAATGAACAGCAACAGTTAATAGCAGGTCAGGACATTGTAATGGCAGGCCCAAATTGAGCGCCTTGCATTTGATCTTTAGTCCACAGGGGCTCGCTTCTTGCGAACTACTAAAAACCGACCAAGACAAAGTTATATTGTTAGGAGATGGCGTGTATTGTGCGATTGGAGCTCCATCAGCTGATAAATCCTTTCAATTCCATATTCTCAAAGATGATTTCGACGCAAGGGGCTTAAAAGCACAAAAAAGTTTGCGCTTCATTTCTTATGATCAAATGGTGGATTTGTGCGTCCAAAACACGCCAATTGTGAGTTGGCATGATTGATATCGAACTAAATAACGAAGGGCACCTGGTCAAGTACTCTACCTGGAACAAATCGGTTGCCGAAGAATTAGCAAACAGCGAAGGCATCACTCTCACAGCTAACCACTGGGAAATCATTTATCTAATTCAAGAATTTTACAAAGAAACAGAAACTGTGCCCGAGAGCCGACCTTTGTCGAATTTAATCTCCACAAAACTCGATAAAGAAAAGTCTAGGAGCATTTATCTCATGAGACTTTTCGGCGGGACTCCCGCCAAGGTGATCGCAAAAATAGCCGGCCTACCAAAGCCTACAAATTGTATTTAGCGCTCTGAAGAGGCCTCACCCAAGCTCCAGAAGCGAAACTCCATTGAGATATGGTCTCAACACAGAAGGAATTTGAATATTCCCCTCGGCATCTTGATAATTTTCGAGAACCGCAACGAGCGTTCTACCGACGGCAAGGCCAGAGCCATTAAGCGTATGAACTAATTCCACTTTACCGCTATTTTCATTTCTGAACCTTGCTTGCATTCGTCTTGCTTGAAAATCCAAGAAATTTGAACAAGATGAGATCTCTCGGTACTGAGCCTGCCCAGGCAGCCAAACCTCTAAATCAATAGTCTTAGCAGACGAGAACCCTAGATCCCCACCGCAAAGTACCACCGACCTGTAAGGTAGGTTTAATTTCTCCAAAACAGATTCTGCATGACCGGTTAGTTCTTCAAGCGCATTCCAGGAATCATCTGGGTGAACTAACTGAACCAGCTCAACCTTCTCAAACTGATGCTGCCTTATCATCCCGCGTGTATCTTTACCATAACTGCCGGCTTCACTTCTAAAGCAAGGCGTGTGGCATACATGCTTTATTGGCAAAACAGATTCCTCAAGAATTTCGTCTTTATACATGTTCGTAACAGGCACTTCAGCGGTCGATGTCAAATAGCTTGCTTGATCTCCCTCTATTCGAAATAGATCTTCCTCGAACTTTGGAAGTTGACCAGTCCCAAACAAACTATCTGAGTTGACAATGTAAGGAACATACACTTCTTCATAGCCATTATTCTGAGAATGTTCGTCAAGCATAAATTGTGTCAAAGCTCTATGAAGGCCCGCTAGTTTGCCTCGCATCACAACATAACGAGAACCCGTGATTTTTGCCGCTCTCTCAAAATCCAACTCGCCAGCTGAAGTCAAATCAACGTGATCCTTTGGTTCAAAATCAAATTGCCGTGGCTCACCAAAACGTTTGATTTCCTTGTTGCTGAGTTCATTTTCTCCCTCGGGAACCGACTCATCGGGAGCATTCGGAATTCCATGAAGTATTGAGTCAAATTTTTCCCGTACAGCGGCTAATGTTGTTTTCGCCCTTTCCAAACGATCACCGAGATCGCCGACTTCCTTTATCAAACCATCGACGTCCTCTCCTTTGGACTTGGCCTGCCCTATCGATTTCGACTTAACGTTTCGCTCATTTTGAAGACTCTCGGCTTCTTCTTGAGCTTGACGCCTTTCGTTATCCAAAGACAAGAATTCGTTCACATCTAACGAATAACCTTTTATTGCGAGTCTGTCACGCATGACCTCTGGGTTTGATCTAAGCAATTTAATATCTAACATCTAGCGACTTTTAATAAATTTATTAATAGAAATCTCAAACATGAAAACTCTCGGTTGTGGGCGCTTCAAACTATTATAAATCAGGTATCTCTATTGTCCTCTGATTTGGATATCTGAGAACTCTCTCTATACCTAGCCTTCGACGATATCAGTCCCTTCAGGAACTGAGATCTCAAATATCGAATCCTCGCGCTCAAGTTTTTTAAAATTCGACAGATTGATCTCCGTCACCTCGCCCGAAAGCCCAACCACTTTAATAGTTTGTAACTGCCCCTTAAAGGTTTTAATTTCGATTTTCGAAAACAAAACCTGCTCTGATATCGGAGATAATGAAAACAGGTCAGCTCCGGTTGAATCAACTTCATCTTTTTCAACGATGAAATTCCCAAACTCGATGTTTCGGCTGCGTAGCATGTGCAAAGGCACATTACCTAATTCATCCTTTATATCTTTGATTATCAATTGCTCAAGATCAGGGTCATATATCTTGAGCTCATTATCTACCAACATAATTGTTTGATAGTAAGGATCGTTAGTGCGCCACTCTATCGATGGCTTGGATACGCGCCCTTTACCAGAGCTCACCTCTATTGAATTTCCATAGCGATCTCGAACATCCTGAACAAAATCCACTTCTATCTGATCAAAATTCAGGAGTGCCTCGACAAGATCAGATTCTGAGGCTAGGGTTGGTGCCGAGAAACTGGCGAGCGCAGCGCTAATCGCGATTAGGAACGAGAACTTCACGGCTACCATTTGAGTTCATATTAGAGACAACACCGGCCAATTCCATCGACTCGACAAGTCTAGCCGCTCGGTTATATCCAATCCTGAGCTTCCTTTGTACCGACGAGATTGATGCCCGGCGACTCTCGATGACAAACTGCACCGCTTCATCATAAAGCTCGTCGTTTTGCTCTGCATCATCATCACTTTCTATTTGCACGAAAGAGTCTTCCTGGCTTAACGGAGAGAGAATTTCTTCTTGATAATCCGGAGCACCTCGTGATTTCCAGTCTTCAACGACTCGCTTTACTTCGTCATCAGCAACAAAGGCTCCGTGAACTCTCTGGGGCAAAGCCGTTCCCGGCGGCAAATACAACATGTCACCGTGTCCCAAAAGCTGCTCTGCTCCTCCCTGATCAAGTATGGTCCTCGAATCCACCTTTGAAGAAACCTGGAAGCTAATTCTGCTGGGTATGTTGGCCTTGATTAATCCAGTAATGACATCAACAGAAGGTCGCTGAGTTGCGAGCACTAAATGGATCCCAGCCGCTCTGGCCTTTTGAGCAATCCTGGCGATCAGCTGTTCTACCTTTTTACCTACCATCATCATCATGTCAGCGAATTCATCTATGACCACGACGATCACGGGTAAAGTCTCAAGATCTGGAGCCTCAATCTCAGTCTCCTCTCCTCCCAAAAACAACGGATCTTTGATTGGATTTCCTTTCTCTGTCGAATCTTTGACTTGGCGATTAAATCCTGCCAGGTTCCTCACACCCAAGGCTGCCATCAGGCGGTATCGTCTCTCCATTTCCGCCACGCACCAATTAAGCGCATGCGCAGCTTCTTTCATATCAGTAACGACGGGAGACAATAAGTGCGGAATGCCTTCATAGATAGATAACTCAAGCATTTTGGGGTCGACTAAGATCAACCGTACCTGATCAGGAGTGGACTTGAGCAAAATACTGAGCAACATTGCATTCACTCCCACAGACTTACCAGAGCCAGTGGTACCTGCAATCAAAAGATGAGGCATCTTGGCCAAGTCGGCCACTATGGTTTCTCCAGAGATATCTTTTCCTAGAACGAGCGTCAAATCCGACGCAGATTCCTGAAAAGCAGCCGAATTGATAGCTTCTTTTAAATGCACCATTTCTCGATGTTCATTAGGTATTTCGATTCCAACAACCGGTTTACCTGGGATAACCTCGACTATCCGAACGCTTATGACGGCCATAGAACGAGCGAGATCTTTAGCTAGAGAACTGATTCTTTGTACTTTTACTCCTGCAGCAGGTTGTAACTCAAAGCGAGTCACCACAGGGCCCGGGAGAACTGACACGACTTCCGCCTCCACTCCAAAATCCTGAAGCTTTAATTCAAGGAGTCTCGACATAGCCTCCAAAGAATCTTTCGAGAAACCGAGCCCCTCTATAGATACTGTATTATCCAGAAGATCCGTGTCAGGGAGTTCTTTGACAGATTTAGTGTCAAACAACCTCTTTTGGCTAGTCTTCGAAGGACTTTTCTTTTTCCCTTTCACCTCAACGATTTCAGGTGCCGAAGAAGTCCCAACATTCGCCTGCATTTTTTCTAAAGCTTTCTGCCTCTTCATGACGATTGATTTTGTCGATTTTCTTTGCCTCAGCTTTTCCATCCACTTGTCACGAAAGGGGTAGTATTTATCGTCCCGCAAACGAATGAATAAATCAGCGATCAAATAAAGTGCTTGCCCGGTCTTCTCGGCAATTATCACCCAGGAAAAACCGCTCACCGTTTGAACACTCAGAAAAAAACCGGCAAACGAAAGAATGGAAAGCCCAACAACACCAAAAACCTCTATTCCTATGGGAACCAGAAGTTGTCCAAGAATCCCTCCAGCCCCTTCCTTCAGACTCGCTTCAAGATGCTCAAAATGGAGCTCCATTATCACTGCCACGCATAAGAATAAAACGACCACACCGCTTAATCGAATCAACAAAAGCCATGGGTGGGTACTAAAGTTCTTTGCGGAAAACACGCGATAGCCTAACCACATCAAGCCGAAAGGCACCAGATATGCGGTCCAGCCGACTAAAAACAGTAAGATATCTGCTGCATAAGAACCACTAACACCCATCCAATTAGAAACAATTGCGTCTGCACTGCTATAGGTAAATGCGGGATCTTCAGATGAATAAGAAAAAATAGACAATGCAAATAGAATCGCGGAAAGAAAAATAAGAGCACTACAAATCTCTCTAAAAGGGAGCTTGTTTAAAACTTCAAAATTTGCAGGTTGTTTATCTGTCGCAGGCAAGTGACTAAGACGAGAAAAAGTAGTTGAAGGGCTTTAACATGACATGTGATCCTGCAATCAATACGCTTCACACGCATATGGTCAACTCTTTGGGCGTTAAACTCAAGTAAAGATTGTACCTACTAGTTCAAAATTATATGGTGGATTTTCACGCTTATAGAGCTTCTCGAAAGAACTTGAGGGCCGCCAGGAAAAAATTCTGCTCAAATATGAACACAATTAGTTTGTTGCCAAAAGGAAAGCCGATATTTCCTGAATGTGAACTTGCTCTTCAAGAACCAAACGGATTACTCGCCGCAGGAGGCATGCTAAATGTCGAATGGTTAGTAGAGGCCTATACCAAAGGAATATTCCCTTGGTTTAATTCCGACGACGAGGAGATTCTTTGGTGGAGTCCTTCTCAAAGAGCCATTCTTTATCCAGGAGAAATGCACGTCAGTCGAAGCTTAAGGAAACTACTCAAAAAAGATTTATTCGACGTTGCATACGATAACGACTTTAAAGGAGTAATGGAAAATTGCAGCCGAAGGAACGATAGATCCGAAGGCACTTGGATCACAGAGTCTATGAAAAATGCCTACAACGATATGTATTTAGCGGGACTGGCTCACTCTGTTGAAATAACTCTTGAAGGAAGGCTCGTCGGGGGCATTTATGGAATTTCGCTAGGTTCTATGTTCTTCGGGGAATCCATGTTCTCTAGAGTCGACAATGCATCAAAAGTTGCTTTGTATTATCTACAAAAAAAACTCTACAAATGGAGATTCACGCTGATAGATTGCCAAATCATGAATCCTCATTTGCAATCTCTTGGTGCTATAAATATTTCTAGAGAAGAGTTTGCCGATTTGCTTAAATCAAATAATCAGCAACAAACTAGAGCGGGCAGCTGGGCTGACACGGTCTAAGGAATAAAACTGGAATCTCAAAATACCAACCAGGAAGACCAATTTTTTCTCACTCCGCAGCATTTGTGTTCCTATTTAAATCGTTCTGATGCTCAAACACTCTTTTACGATCCAAGAATTATAGTTAGCGAAAGCACCTATGAGCGCCTGACTAAGAACGGATTCCGAAGAAGCGGTGGCCATTTATATAGGCCACATTGCAGACAATGCAACGGATGCGTGCCCACTAGAATACCGGTTGCAAATTTTCCTCTCAAGAGAAGCCATCGCAGGGTAATCAATAAAAACAAGGACTTAACAATAAATATCGAAGAAGCAAGCTTTAATTCTCGATTTTATGATTTGTATCAGCGCTATATTAACGTTAAGCATGCTGATGGGGATATGTTCCCCCCCAGTATCGATCAGTACAAAACTTTTTTATTGAGTCCGTGGGCAGACAGTTTTTTTATAGCTTCGTACTTGGGAAAAAAACTAATTAGTGTTGCCGTCACCGATAAGCAAAAAGAGGGCCTTTCGGCCATCTACACATTTTACGATCCATCTGAGTCTCGAAGAAGCTTAGGAACATTTAACATACTCAATCAGGTCCAAACAGCATCTGAGTTAGGCTTAGAATACTTATACCTAGGTTACTGGATTGCCAATAACGAGAAAATGCACTACAAAATCAACTTCAAACCACTAGAACTCTTCATTAATTCCCAGTGGACAAAAATAGGTTCTACCTAGGAGTTTTGCCTTTAACTTAGTCATGCGGCAAAATACCCTCTTTCTACCAGCATCGGAAGTTAATGGCTAAAGAAGAACAAATTGAAATGGACGGCACGGTTGTTGACACGTTGCCAAACACCACTTTTCGCGTTGAGCTCGAAAACGGACATATAGTTACCGCTCACATCTCTGGCAAAATGAGAAAAAATTACATCAGGATTCTTACGGGTGATCAGGTGAAAGTTGAGCTCACACCCTACGATCTCAGCAAGGGCAGGATAACCTTCAGAAACTAGGCGTTGACCTGTTCTTTTGAAATCACTTCGAGTTTCAAGTCATTATCTTCAATCAGAATTCGAACAGTCCCACCCGATTGCGATAAATCACCAAAAAGAAGATCCTCTGCGAGTTGCTTTTTCACCTTATCTTGAATTAACCGCTGCATAGGTCGTGCGCCCATTTTCTCATCGTAACCTTCTCTGGCGAGCCACTCTCTTGCAGAATCATCCACTTCGAGAGTAACTTTCTTATCATCGAGCTGAACTTGTAACTCTGTTAAGAACTTATCCACCACTGTCTTAACCACTTCAAGCGATAAAGCCCCAAACTGTACGATTGCGTCTAGCCGATTTCTAAATTCGGGCGCAAACATTTTCTTAATCACCTCTAAAGCGTCGCTCGAGTTATCTTGCTCTGAAAAACCGATGGAATTTCTAGAAGACTCTTGCGCTCCAGCATTTGTCGTCATTATCAGCACTACATTTCTGAAATCTGCTTTTCGACCATTATTGTCAGTCAAAGTCCCATGATCCATTACTTGTAATAGGAGGTTAAAAACTTCAGGGTGCGCCTTCTCTACTTCATCAAGCAAAACAACGCTGTGAGGATGTTTTGTAACTGCCTCAGTCAAAAGCCCACCTTGGTCAAATCCAACATAACCTGGAGGAGCTCCAATTAACCGCGAAACCGTGTGTCGTTCCATATATTCCGACATATCATATCGAAGCAATTCGACGCCCATAATATTAGCCAACTGCTTACAAACCTCCGTTTTACCCACGCCAGTTGGCCCTGCGAAAAGAAATGACCCGATTGGTTTCTCTCCGCTCTTCAAGCCTGCCCTTGATAATTTTATCGCATTGGATAGCTGGGAAATCGCCTCGTTTTGTCCAAAAACCACCATCCTCAATTTTTTCTCTAAGTCACGGAGGGACTCCTTATCAGAACTATTAACCTGCGTCGATGGAATACGAGCAATCTTCGCAACGACTTGTTCTACATCCCCAACCGTAATACTTTTTTTCCTTCGACTTTTGGGTTGTAATTGCTGCGCCGCCCCAACTTCGTCAATAACGTCAATAGCCTTGTCGGGCATAAAACGGTCGTTAATATATTTGGCTGCCAATTCGGATGCACTTCTTAGTGCCTTATCGGTATAGCGAATACCGTAGTGCTCTTCATACTGAGGCTTCAAACCCTTCAATATCTTATAGGTATCTTCTATGTCAGGCTCGATCACGTCGATCTTTTGGAATCTTCTCGAAAGCGCACGATCTTTATCAAAAATCCCTCTGTATTCTTGGTACGTCGTTGAACCCATGCACTTGATTTGTCCGGAACTAAGCAACGGTTTCATTAAATTGCTCGCGTCCATCACGCCTCCAGAAGCAGCGCCTGCACCAATGATTGTGTGGACTTCATCAATAAACAGAATGGCATCGTCGTGTTCTTTGAGTTCATTCAAAACAGCTTTGAATCTCTTTTCGAAATCCCCCCGGTACTTTGTGCCAGCGAGAAGCGCACCAAGGTCCAAAAGGAAAATCTCGCTACCTGAGACAACCTCAGGCACTTGACCATCTACTATTCTTTTTGCGAGTCCCTCAGCTATAGCTGTTTTTCCGACACCAGACTCACCGACTAACAAAGGATTGTTTTTTCGCCTCCTGCAGAGCACTTGAACCACTCTTTCAAGCTCGGTTCCTCGACCAACCAGTGGGTCAATACGTCCCCTCTTCGCCTCCTCATTAAGGTTAGTAGCAAAACTCTCTAGAGCACTCTTTCCTTCCGGTTCTTCTCCGGAACTCTCCTCGCCTGACGACCCTCCGGGGAGAGCCTCTTCTTCATCCTTACCTATTCCGTGAGAAATATAGTTAACAATGTCGATCCGTTCGATATCTTGTGATTTGAGCAAAAAAACGGCCTGGCTTTCGTGCTCACTAAAAATCGCAACCAAGATATTCGCACCGGTGACCTCTTTCCTACCCGAAGACTGAACATGAAATACGGCTCTTTGCAGAACCCGCTGAAAACCTAGCGTCGGGGAAGTGTCTGAAGAATCCGCCTCCACCTTTTTGTTCGGCGTGGTGGACTCTATGTAATCAGACAGATCTGCACCCAACTTCTCTACGTTGGCTCCAACCTTACTCAAAACATTGAGTGATATTTCATTCCTCAAGAGAGCCAGCAGTAAATGCTCGACAGTCATGAATTCGTGACCCTTTGAGCGAGCTTCTTTAAAGGCCTCGTTCAAACTTTCCTCTAAATCTTTACTTAACATGTTTTATTCTCTTAATTGCTCAGTCGGTCATTTCTATCGTGGATAACAGCGGATGCGAATTTTCCTGGGCATATTGATTTACCTGCTCTGATTTAGTTTCAGCAATATCCCTAGGGAAGATACCCACAACCGCAGAACCTTCAGTATGCACTTTCAACATAATTTGAGTCGCTTTTTCTCTCTCCATTGAGAAGAAATTTTCCAAAATATGAATCACAAACTCCATTGGTGTGTAGTCATCGTTCATCAAGATTACTTTATACATAGGAGGTCGCTTCAGCTCAGGCTTTGAAGTTTCAGTCAATAAACCTCCACCTTCATCTCTATCAGGTAAATCTGAGCTGAATATCTCTAACATTCCCACTCCTATGGGTTTTGATCAGGTTGCAGAAAAGCTCCTTCAATGATCAACGATAATTCGATCATCAAAACACTCTACATCCTACTCTAAAGTTGTGTTTGAAAACAAAAATTCAAGTCAATTTACTAATTCAGAGCTCGAAAACAACATCTCGAAAGACTTAACAGCCACTTGACTAGTAGTAATCTTTTGACCAAAGTCAGGGAAGCACTAGTGATTCCTGGGGAGGGAGAGCTCATGGCTACGGGTACAGTCAAATGGTTTAACAATGCCAAGGGGTATGGCTTCATATTGCCAGATGGAGGTGGGGAAGATCTGTTTGCCCATTTTTCTGCCATCCACATGGATGGCTATAAGACACTGAGAGCCGGTGACCCTGTTGAATATGAAGTAGTGGAAGGTCCTAAGGGACTTCACGCGGATAACATCCGCTCAGTTGCAGGCAGTTCTGGACCTCAAGCTGAGGAACTTTCTGCTCACCAAGAACCGTCGGACGAACTAACTTAATCGAACCGGGTTAAATGCCCGCAACGATTTCATTAAGTGTCGAAGACGGCCTCATTGCTTTCTCAGCAAGAGCTGGATCAGGAGAATAGTAACCTCCTACATCAACAGGGTTTCCCTGAGCGGCCAACAGCTCATCAAATATTGCCGTCTCATTCTCAGCCAATTTGTCCGCGATTACCGAAAACTTTTTTGATAAATCCTGATCTTTGTCTTGTTTCGACATTTCTTGAGCCCAGTAAAGGGCTAAATAGAAATGACTGCCTCTATTGTCGATTTCATTAACTTTCCTGGATGGCGACTTATTTTCATCTAAGAACGCAGCTATTGCTCCATTTAACGTGTCTGCAAGAAGTTGTGCTTTCGAATTATCAAAAACTTGTGCAAGATGCTCGAGTGACGCTCCCAAAGCCAAGAATTCGCCTAACGAATCCCAGCGAAGATGCCCCTCTTCTTCAAACTGTTGTACGTGCTTCGGAGCTGATCCTCCCGCACCAGTCTCAAACAAGCCTCCGCCATTAATGAGCGGCACTATGGATAGCATTTTCGCGCTGGTTCCTAATTCAAGGATTGGAAATAAATCAGTTAGGTAATCTCTCAATACATTTCCTGTAACAGAAATCGTATCTTCTCCAGATCTCATTCGTTCCAAAGAAAAGCGTGTCGCTTCAGAAGGGTTCATAAACTGAATGTTCAATCCTGTAGTATCCAAATCGTCCAGATAAGATTTAGCGACTTTGATCAGATTCGCATCGTGAGCTCTGGCTTCATCAAGCCAAAAAACCAATGGCCAGCCAGTCGCCTTTCCTCTCCTTACCGCCAACTCAACCCAATCTTTAACAGCTTCGTCCTTTACACGACACAAGCGCCATATGTCGCCCTCTTCTACCGCGTGTTCCAGGACCGTTGTTCCTTTTGAGTCTAAAACCACTATTTTGCCATCCGCTGGACACTCCAATGTAGTGTCGTGCGATCCATATTCCTCTGCTTTTTGAGCCATTAAACCTACATTCGGCACCGATCCCATCGTCGAAGGATCAAACGCACCATATTGCGTACAATGCTTAATAGTCTCTTCATAAACCCCAGCATAACTTCTGTCTGGAATCACCGCATTCATATCATGTAGTTCACCGTCGGGTCCCCACATTTTACCGGACTCCCTAATCGCCGCTGGCATAGAAGCGTCAATTATGATGTC
>CAJWGQ010000089.1 GCA_913041025.1 uncultured Gammaproteobacteria bacterium
GTCATGAACGCGGATGACATTTCGCAGCAGCTGATAGAGATTATTGATAGCGGGCGGACAGGAGAAAATTTCGGAGCTTGGGTTGGTGAACAGATCTCCTTGGGAGATCGATTACCGCTCCACAGACGGATTACAGGTTAGACAATTCAAAAGGGAAAATTATGGCTGTATTGGATCAATTTAGACTAGATGGACAAGTTGTGGTCGTGACTGGTGGAGGTCGAGGTATTGGTGAAGCAATAGCGCTTGGAATGGCAGAGGCAGGGGCCGACATTGTAGTAGCTGCAAGACGCACCGCTGAGATTGAAGCTGTTGCGGAGAAAGTCAGGTCGTTGGGAAGAAAATCTCTAGCGGTCACGACCGATATGATGGAGATCGAACAAGTTCAAGCGCTTGCAGACCAGACACAAAAAGATATGGGTGCCTTGTCTTGTTGGATCAGCAACGCAGGAGGTGCCGATGACCGTGTGCCTCGAACTTTCTTAGAAATGCCTGAGCGACAGTGGGATTTTCAATTAAATCTCAATCTGAAAGCGGTTTGGACAGGCGCTCAAGCTGCCGGGAATATAATGAAAGACAATGGAGGGGGCACTATCATAAACATCTCTTCTCAAGCAGCGAATAGGGCCTCTCCAAATAATGGGCCTTACGCTGTGGCCAAAAGTGGTGTCAATAATCTTACTCAAACTCTAGCGATCGAGATGGCGCCCTTGGGTATAAGAGTAAACTCTGTTTCTCCAGGACCAATACCCACCGAGGTTTTCTTGGAGTTTACTGGGATGACAGAGGCAGATATTCCTAATATGGGCAAGCAGTTCGGTATTCCTCTCGGCAGGATAGGCAAGTCGGAAGATATTGCACCAGCTTGCATTTATCTCGCATCAGAAGCCTCTAGTTGGATGACCGGCCAGGATATCAAAATAAATGGAGGGCTGGGGTGAAAGAAGTGTTTCTCTCCTCGGGAGCCCGATCTGCCCTTGGCGATTTTGGAGGCTCTCTCAAGAACGTTGAATTTACAGAGCTTGCTTCCACCGTAGCAAGAGCGGCTTTAACAAAGTCGGGAATTAACCCAAGCGCGATTGACCATATTGTTTTTACAACAACCTGTCCGACAGACAAGGATTCCCTTTTTTCAGCCAGAGTTGTTGGCATGAAGACTGGTCTGCCCGAATCAGCAGCCGCACTAGATGTGTCGAGGGCATGTGCTTCTGGGCTCCAAGCGATCATTTCAGCCGGACAGCAATTGCAGAGTGGACATAGCAAGCTGGCGCTAGCTGCGGGAGCAGAAATGTTTAGCCGAGCTCCCTACGCCGTGACAACTTCGCGTTGGGGAAACGCGAGAGGTAATCAGGAGCTTGAGGATATTCTTGAGTGGTGCTATCGGTGCCCGTTCAGCCTCGAGTACATGGGAGACACGGCCGAAAATTTGGCTGAAAAGTATCAATATGACAGGGAAGACATGGACCACTACGCCGTCACCAGTCAGTCTCGTGCTTTGGCCGCGATCGAGTCCGGTTTTCTTGCGAAGCAGATTGTTCCCGTTACTGTCACTGAAGGGAAGTCGAAAAAAATTTTTGAAATTGACGAAGCACCGAGAGAAGGAATCACCCTTGAAAGATTGGCAAAATTAAAGCCGGCATTTCAGGAGGGTGGCAAAGTGACCGCTGGGAACTCGTCTGGTGTCACAGATGGAGCGGCTGCTTTAGTAATAGGAGATAAAGAGGGGTTCGCTCAGCAAGGCGTAAGCCCAGAGGCGCGTGTCGTTGATTGGGCTGTCGTAGGGGTTCCTCCTAGTTTAATGGGGCACGGCCCAGTCCCAGCGATAAGAGAATTACTCGAGCGAACCAAGCTAAAAATTGAAGACATAGATTACTTTGAAATCAACGAGGCTTTCGCTGTGGTTAACCTCCACGCAGAGAAGCAACTCGGTATTCCTAGGGACAAACACAATTTGTACGGGGGCGGAATATCAGTTGGTCATCCGCCTGGGGTCACCGGTCTGCGAATGGCTATGAATGGAATGCAGCACCTCAATGAGACAAAAGGGCGATACGCTATTCTGTCAATGTGCTTAGGGGCTGGCCAGGGGTTGGCAATGCTAATTGAGCGCGTAGCAAATTGATCAACGATCCCATCTTCTTGATCGAAACTAAACTTTCAAGGAACGAGGTTCGAGAACGGATATGAGTTGGAATCCCTTTCATCCAGATATAATGGAAGACCCTAGTTCAGGACATGAATATCTCTTGGACCAGTGCCCTGTTCACTTCTTCAGTTCCCCTGAAATGAGGTTTTATACGCTGTCCAGGTACGATGACGTCTCATCATGTCTAAGAGACACAACCCGATTCTCTAGCCAATACGGCCAAGGCCCCAACTTTTCGGAGCCAGCAGGAATGCTGTGTGACCCTCCGCAACACACATTGTATAGAAAGCTTATTCAGCCTGCTTTTTCGCCTAAAGCTGTCGAGGAACTTCGTCCCAAGGTAATTTCGTTAACAAACGAGCTCGTTGATAAGATTTTGTCTGGGGACAGTACTTTTGATCTGCACGACGAGATCGCATTCCCTTTGCCCGTCACAATTATTGCTGGAATGCTCGGAGTACCTAGTTCTGATCTAGAAAAGTTTAAAAGGTGGTCAGACATCCAAGTGGAAATCATGGGTTCTGGCGATCTAGATAAATATAAAGAAGAGCAAATTGAGTTTCAAAACTACATGTTAAAACATCTTCGAGGAAGAAAGCTTGAGCTAGCTAAAGAGGGGAGGGAAGGAAAGCAAGACCTTCTTAATCTGATTGCTTCCGCTAGAAACGAGCAAGATGAGGCTATTCCAGAGAGCGACGCCTTATCGATGCTAAATCAATTGTTGGTCGGCGGCAATGAGACCACGACCTCGTTGATAACAAATCTTTTTTGGCGCTTATTAGAGAAGCCATCACGTTGGAGAACATTGTTGGAAGATCGTTCTTTGGTCAGATCAGCTGTAGAAGAAAGCCTGCGTTACGATCCTCCTGTTTTGGGTTTGTATCGTAACAGCGCCTCGGATATCGAGATCCATGATGAGACGATTCCTGAAGGCGAGAAAGTCTATGTTTATTATGCTGCTGCCAACAGAGATCCAAGGGTCTTTAACAAACCAAATGAGTTTGATATCTCTCGCAAAGCCAGAAGACACATGTCATTTGGTCTGGGCACTCACTTTTGCGTGGGTGCTCCTACAGCGCGACTTGAGGCTGAAGTGGTTTTGGAAGTTATGTTAGAAAGAATGCCCGATTTAAGGATGCTTAACTCTGGTGAAAGAATCAAACCATTTTTTCTATGGGGAAGAAAACACTTGCCTTGCGCTTGGTGAAAGATCGAGAAGGAACAGCGCTTAACTATTTTGATTATATGGAGTATTTATGAGTTTACATGAGAAATTTAGGCTAGATGGTAAAGTGGCTGTGGTCACCGGCGGTGGACAAGGGATCGGTCGAGGCATTGCGCTTGGTTTTGCAGATTGTGGCGCAGACGTAGTGGTTATAGCGCGTCGACAAACCGACATTGACTCCGTTGCTGAGGAAATTTCGCAACGTGGGGTTCGGGGACTGGCTATCTCTGGTGATGTCATGGATTGGGAGTCGATACCAGCAGCGTTGGACCAAGTTGTCGAGAAGTTCGGCGGAATAGATATTATGGTTAACAATGCAGGTGGAAATCTAGACAGGAAAACCTACTCGCTCCCTGAAATCTCGTTAGATAAGTTTGATGAGCAGCTTCACTTGAATATGAAAACCAAATTTTGGGGTTCTCAACAGGCCGCAAAGAGGATGAACGATGAGGGCAGTATCATCAATATCATTTCAATTGCGGCCCACCGACCTTCTCCTGGTTTCGGGGTTTACTCTGCAGCAAACATGGGGATGATCAGCATGACAAGAACGCTAGCACTTGAGTTGGCACCCAGGAAAATAACCGTAAATTGCATTGCACCAGGTGTCGTTGTTACCGAAATGCTAAGGGAGACAATGAACGTTAGCGACGAACAAGCAAAACAGATGTTCGATCAAGTAATTCCCTTAGGAAGAACTGGAACGCCAGAGGATTGCGCAGCTGCCGCACTGCTTTTTGCGTCTCCCGCAGGAAGATGGATCACCGGGCAATTTATCGATGTCGCTGGCGGCCAACCAACTTAAGGTCAGTGCTTTTTGCTGGAATCGTCATTGGTTTTCTTGCTTGTAATTCTCAATATTCTCCATTGTTCGACCGCCCGCGGTGGTTTCTAAAGAGCGGCGCTGTCTTCTTCTGAGGTGCTTGTCCTGAATTTCCGGTGCAGTATATCCGTCGTCATCGGAACTGATGTTCGTGCCAGGAGGGACAACCTCATCAATGGCGTCAAGCGTTTCGTCGTCGAGGTCGACGTCTGAGCAATCTAGCAATCCCTTGAGTTGGTCGAAGGTTCTGGGACCGATGATCACTGAGGTGACAGCTGGATGATTTGCGGCAAAGGCCAATGCCATTCCCATCAGAGAGATCCCAGATTTTTCTGCGATTTTCTGAAGTTCTTCCACCAGCCGAAGCTTCTCTTTGTTTTCCGGTCGATCCATCTCGAAGAGATGAGGTTGGAGGTTCTGACGATGCGTCCCCGTAGGGGTTTTTCCTTGACGCCATTTCCCTGTTAGCCATCCCTGAGCGAGAGGACTCCAAACCAATCCGCCAATTCCATATTTCTGACAAACAGGAAAGACATTTGATTCGACTTTTCTGGCGAAAATTGAGTAGGGTGCCTGCTCAGTCCAAAAGCGCTCTCTCATGCGCTTTTCGCTGCACCATTGCGCTTCTACGATTTGTTCTGCTGGGAAAGTCGATGTTCCAATCATTCTGATCTTCCCCTGTCTGACAAGGTCGGAGAGGGCGCCAAGTGTTTCGTCGATATCGGTGCTAACATCGGGCCGATGCGCCTGATAAAGGTCGATATAATCTGTATCCAATCTGCGCAGACTATTTTCCACTTCTTCAATAATCCATCGCCGAGAATTACCTTTGTGGTTAGGGTTCTGATCCATTGGCAAAGAAAATTTTGTAGCCAAAATGATGTCTTGTCTTTTCCCTTTGAGTGCTTTTCCTAAGATCGTCTCCGATTCACCGTGCGAATACACGTCAGAGGTGTCAAAATAATTGATTCCCTCAGCAAGCGCATGATCGACCATTTTTTTACATTCTTTTTCGTCGTTATTGCCGAAATAGCCAAACATTCCCGCACCAAAACAAAATCTGCTGACGCTAACTCCTGTTCTACCAAGGGGCCTAAATTCCATTTACTTCTCCAGTTTTAGTGCTCCAGCGGGGCATACCTGAACAGCTTCTTCGGCATGCCTCAATAAATCTTGATCTAACCGATTTTCGATTACTTCTGGATAGCCATCGTCATCCATCCTGAAAAGTTCCGGGTGGTTGTAGTAGCACTCGCCCGACATAAAACACTTTTCTTTATCCACGAGGACCTTCATTTATCGAATTCCATGATAAGTTCCTCGGGCGATCGAAACCCTCCCGAATCTATCGAGGGAGAGCTTATTCCCGGGTGGACCATGTTTTTTGGCCTCGGTTTTTTGACTCTTGCAGCTAACTTGCTGCACGCAATTGCGGACTCTTGCCGAGCCATTGCGTATCCCATGCAAAAATGTTGACCTATACCAAAACCTAGGTGGCCATTTTTCCCATCTTTGTAACGGCCCGAACGATTCTCGCGACCCATGTGCAGGTCATCTCTCAATATATCAAAGGTATCTGGGTTCTTGAATGCTCTCTCGTCCCTGTTGCCTGCTCCAAGATACAGTATTACCCCAGCGCGTTCAGGTATTACATCGTTATAGAGAGGAATCTCTCGTGTCGTATACCTAAATTGTGCGTGCACCACAGGATCAAACCTCATCATTTCAGCGAAAACGTTTTCCCAAATGTCCGGGTTACTGAGTGCTAATTCCATCTGATCGGGCCGGGTGTACATAAGGTGGTACCACATATTTGCGATTGCTTTTTCCGTTGTGTCTCCGCCTGCTGCGAGCAGCAGAGCCACAAATCCCTTGACCTCATCAGAGCTCATTCTGCTGCCAGCAATCTCTGCTGTGCAAATTCTGGAGAGAAGGTCTTCGCCTGGGTCAACGCTGCGTTTTTTTATCAAAGGATCTATATAGTCCCACATTTCGTTTCGTGCATTTAATCCTCGCATAAGATGCTCACCACCAAACCCTAATCCCGCTATCAGGTCCTGGTACCAGGTTACGAAAGTGTCCTCGTCCTCTCTTGGCAGTCCCAGCATATTAGAAATAACTCTTATGGGAACCTGGCTGGCGAATTGGGACACTATTTCCACCTCTCCCGAGTCGAAAAATCTGTCTATGACTTCTTCTGAGATTTGATGAATCATCGGAATAAAATCTTGAAGTTTCTGCCCGACGAATTGACCTGCAACTATGTTGCGAAGGCGCCGATGCTCATCGCTGTTCCCGTATTCCAAGATATTTGGTCCGAAAACGTGCCTGGAACCAAAGTCATAGGGACCATCGGCTTTGTACATCGCGCGATCGTAGCTGCCGTTGTCCTGAAAGGCGCCGTCGACGTCCCAATATCGGGAGAGAATCCATCTGTTGTGGAATCGGTCGTGGTAGATAGGATGGTGATCGCGTAACTGCTTGTATATTGGGAAGGGATCTTTCTGAAACTCTTTTGAATCAAAAATTCTTGGATCTATTTCAGGTCCAAGTTCGACTGTTTCCTCGGACATAAATTACTCCTTTTTTCTATCCGGCTTGAAGACTAACTGGCAACTTCCAGCAGGTGTGCATCTCGCCGACGGTTAAGCAAGACAAATAAACACCTTCCTGTTTTTCCAGTTGGATACCTCTCGTGGATTCGATGAGCATTTGACTCGCGGACACAGAAGCATCACGAATAATAGCGTACATTGATCTCGGCCTATCTTCTGGCACTGCAGGATGGATTGATGGTCTTCCTAGCGCAAAGGCGATACCTGAAGCCAAACCATCGGCGCGGTATTGCCCCCTAGGTTCTCTTTGGCACATATCTCGTCGATCCACAGTAAATTCTTCTGGATTATCAAAGATTCGGGGGTCTCTATTGGCGGCGCCTGCGCTACAAATTAGTCTGGCGCCTTCTGGAATTAACCTTCCAAACCTTTCTATTTCTCGCAGGGCAAATCTTTCAGCCGATAAAACGGGTGGGGAGTGTCTCAAAGTCTCTAGGTATGCAAGCTTTAGCATCCTTTTACTAGATCTGGCCTTTTCAAATTTGTCCGGACTCGTAAGCATATTAAACCAGAGATTTGATAGCGCTCCGTGCATAGTTTCATGATCCGTATTTAGCAACGTGGCGACTACATCTTTCTCCTTTGCTCCTAGTGCTACCATTGCCGAAAGACAGTTTTCCATATCCTTATGCTCGCCGGAGCGGATCTTGCCAGCAAAAAAGTCGAGCAGCTCTTGGGCCGCGTTCTTTCCGTCCATCTGCAGCCTTGGATCCCACGACGTCCCTCTTTGCATTCGCCAATATCGGTGCCCAAATTGAGAGCTTTCCTCGTCGCTCACGCCATATTGTTCAGCAAGAATTTTTAGTGGTAAGACGGCCGCAAAATCGGTAGCCAAATCTACAGTTCTATTCGTGAGTAATTCTTCTATTAACTTACTCGTGATTCTTGAGGTGTCCTCGTCAAAACTTTTTTCTTGCGCAAAGAGCACTTGCAACTCACTTCCCATGTCTTTGCCAAGTCCCTCTGCTCTCAGAAAATGATTTTTGGGTCTGGTTTCAAAATTGGCATCGTCGGAAAAAATTGAAGTTACGTCATTGTATCTGGTTATCCAATAACAGTTTGAAAGCCAATCTCTGTAACACGGATAGTTTTCTCTTAATATCTCCAATGAAGAGTAGGGGTCGAACCTAAAGCTATCAGAGATTAATTCTGACGGCTTTATCTTTTCTGTGCTTTCACCGACTCTTTCTCGCTGATAAACCTCGTAGGTTCGATAACCAGAGCCTTCAGAATCATAATTTGATTTCCTTAAAACGACTCCGTTCTTCCCTACTATTTTGGTAGGATCTTTCGCCTCTGTTCCTTTCAATTTTTTTCCCTTACAAATCAAACTCTAGCCACAGGTCTCTGACGGAAATAATTCCCATTGGCGCTGGCTTTTTACCGTCAATGTCTTTTGGCATAAGATCTTCCCGGATTTTTGGATTTCTCATACGTTTAGACATGATTTTTGAGCCCACTACTGCTTCTTGGTGAGATATCCAAGCTCCTGGACAAAGATGCGGGCCTACACCGAAAGCCATGTGACTGCATTTTCCTTCTTTAGCGTAGCCCGATCTCAAAAGTTTTCCGGAATACAGGTCTTCTCGGAAAATATTAAATTTTTCGGGATCTTTAAATATCCTATCATCATGATTCGCAGAGAAATCTACCATTTGCATTAAAGAGCCAGCCGGAATCTTTACCCCGTGCATCTCGATGTCAAAACTGTTATGTCTTGGTTGTCCGCCAATGGATGAGGAGTGTCTCAGTGTTTCATGGAAGGCTTTGTCCCAATTTTCTTCATGTTTTAAAACCTCAGAAAATTGGTCAGGATGTCGTAAAAGTAAGGCCCACATATTCATAATGGCACCTCGCGTGGTCTCGCCTCCTCCCCCGACCACCAGTGCGATATTGGACGTGATTTCTTCACTGGATAGAAAATCGCCATCTACCTTGGTCTCGCAGAGTTTTGAGATAATGTCTTTGCTAATCGGGTTTCCCTCATTGTCGTAAAGATAAGTTGGCTTCTCCCTGCGCTTTTCAACAATTTCTGACACATAGTCTTCAAGGTCTTGTCTAGCTTCCACACCCATTTTGTGGGTGTCCGAACCGCCTAAGCCCGACATCATTGAGTTGTACCAATAATAAAATTGCGATTGCGATTCCTTTGGAAACCCAAGCACTTCACAAACCACTCGTATTGGGAACTCATTTGCAAACACTTGGCCAAGCTCTATCGTTCTCCGGCCATTTTCGTCTTTGACGAAGGGCGAATCTTTCTCTTTGAGATTGGTCCAGCCATCAATAATCTCGTCGGCCAAATGCTCGATCGCTGGGATTCGGTTATTCAGTGCTTTGCCTACCAAGTGTTGTCCATATAAGTTTCTGCGTCTTCGGTGCTCAACGCCCGAGAGTTCAAGTTGTGTGTTACCTAGGACGCCGCTGGATGAACCTTTGGGGATAGTGTTGAACCCTTCGTCGTCGAAATAGCATTCTGTTATGTCTTCATAGCGGGTGATCCAAAATGTGTTATGAAGCTTGTCATGAAACACGGGATAGTGGTCGCGCAAAATTCTATAGTAAGGGTAGGGGTTGCGGAAGAATTCGGGAGCGTCAAATATCCTTGGGTCGATTAAGGGTTTTCCTGACTCGTCTGTTCCCATATCAAAAGCTTCGCCTTCAGGCATCAAAGGGAACTCTTGTTTTCTTTGGTTTTTCTCTTCGTGAGCATCATCAGAAAGTTCTTCAATAAAAGCGAATTCAGTCATGATAGTTGTCTCCCTCAAAAATTCTCGGTTCTCCAACGTTTCTTTTCGGCCACAAGAAGTCAATACGTGTTCTATAAATTAACCACTTCCCAAAAAGTTTTTTATAAACGTCGTCGTAAATCCCATACAAAATTGGTGTTTTCTCTGCTCCTTCTTTAGTCAGCAGGTCGTGCAAATACCAACGCCCATGAGCAAAGGATTTACCTTTCAGCTCTATAAGTGGATTGGTCACCGCGTGCAAAACTCCAAAGGGAAGACCTTCTCGGTCAGCGTAAGATTGGAAATTCGTCTTAATTGATTCTTTTCCAATCCAATCACCACCGTAGTCTGACCCAAACTCGCAGACCGCGTCCTCCGTGAAAAGATCGCTTAGCTCGTCGATTCTTTTCCCGTCAAAGAAGTGACTGTATTTTATCCTGAGCTGTTTTATGTTCTCTATCTCTAGCAGGTCTTCTAGTGTCATGTGCCGTTGAAATCTATAATCATGGACCTCTACTTTTTAGTGAAAAGAACTTTGGAAAGATCGCGGATTATCCCGCGCCGCCCTCGAAAGGAAGGGCGGGGCCGGATATCTCCATTTTGCCAGCTATAGCTCGTATGTAAACTGCAATGTGACTAAACGCGGTCTGCCCACGTAGGCAGTCATATCTCCGTTCACTCCTGGGTTGATTTTAGCGAGAGGCTTGTTGGTGATCCTCGTTACATAAATCTCATTAAAACAGTTGGTGCACATCAATGCAGCCGACCAAGGCCCATCAGTTTGGTAAAGGGTCGCTGCGAGGTGCGTGACTGTTCTCTCCGGAATTTCGGTAAAAGGCTGGTTAAGCGACCTCTCTCCCTCCGAGTGATGAATGCTGTCCCAGGTCGCTTCAAGTCCCCATCCAGAAGATAATTCGGTGTTATAGGTAGCACCGATATTGATCGAGAAAGGAGGTCCTCCATATTTGACTCCGGATAGGTCTTGGATTGCGACTCCATCCGGCCCGATGTGACAGCCTGGACCAGACTGCTGAGCTAAGTCTGTTCGTGCTCCATCAACTGGGTGACATCCTGCATTAGCCCACTCGTCGAATTCGAGGTGCGCGTAGGTCATGCTCGCCCTCAAGTCCCACGACTCATTGGCGCGAAAGACTGCTTGAGCCTCTATTCCTTGGTTTAAAGCTACGGCAGCGTTCTGAAGGGTAAAAGTCGTCGTATTTGAATTGAATATACCTACTTGCAAGTCCTCCGATTCATATCGGAAAACTGCGAGTTCAGCATTCAGCCGGTTATCCATGAAACGACCCTTCATACCGAACTCAAAGCCTTCTACGTCGGTTGCGTCAAACACCAAAGTGTCATTCGCTACGTCCGTTGGAAGCGCTGCAAGGTTAGGCACGGTGCCTGGATTGGAAATACCTGCAGATTGAAATCCGGTCTTAAATGCAGCGTAGAACATGAGGTCTGCTCTTGGGAAATAGCTTACCGTAAGCTCCGGTGATGTATTCGATGTCTCGTCAGATGGGTTATAAACCAGGCCTACCGGGCCAAAGCCAAGCGCGCCACTGTTTTCATGGAGGTTGCCGCCAACCGCGGAGCGATCTTCATTGGTGTATCTGACCCCTCCCGAAAGTCGCCATTGCTCTGATATTGCGTAGTCGAAGCTGCCGAATACTGAAAAGCTTTTTACGTCGTTATCCCAGAGCTGGTGATAATTAATGTAGCTCCCTTGGTATGGGCCCGGTTCTGGCCATGGCGCAGTTGCTCCAAATAGGTTGCTAAGGTTTTCAGGTAATATTTGCACGGGCGCTTCTAGATCTCTAAACATATTTTCATAGAAGGCTCCGACCATAAAATTAAAATTTCCGTCGAAGTTAGATTGAAGTCTTAGTTCCTGAGTTACCGAATCTCCGGACTCGCCCTGGTCCGAAACCACGACCGCGAAATTTGT
>CAJWGQ010000090.1 GCA_913041025.1 uncultured Gammaproteobacteria bacterium
TTATTTGGTTAGAATATTAATTTTAGAATAGTTAATCAGTCGCTGTTATGAGATACAAAAGTACGCGTGGCGGAATATCTGGACTTACTTTTTGTGAAACCTTATTAATGGGACTTGCCCCGGATGGAGGTCTTTTGCTACCAGAGTCTATCCCAAATATTTCTGATAACTTGGATTCGTGGCGCTCTTTGTCCTTCGTGGAGTTAGCTCAGGAAGTTATTGCTGTTTTTGCAGACGACATACCAAAGCACGATCTAGATACGATCATCCAGCAGGCTTATTCTAGTTTTGAACATGAAGATGTTATCGGCCTGGAAAAATTGGGCGATATCCATGTAATGGAACTCTTTCACGGTCCGACTCTCGCCTTTAAGGATGTTGCGCTCCAGTTGTTGGGGGGTTTATTCGATTATGTTTTGTCTAAAAATAACCAACACCTCAACATCCTTGGAGCGACGAGTGGTGATACTGGCAGTGCAGCAATAGCTGGGATTCGCGGTAGTGCCAATATGGATATTTTTATAATGTATCCTGATGAAAAGGTGAGCCCCCTTCAAGAATTGCAGATGACGACTAATCTAGAACCCAATGTGCATTGCATAGCGATCGATGGCAGTTTTGATGATTGTCAGAATTTAATGAAAAACATATTTGGTGATTTAGCTTTTAAGAAGGACTTTCGATTGGGTGCGATTAACTCGGTTAATTGGGCGCGAATAATGGCGCAAATTGTTTACTATGCCTACGCGGCCTTAAAGCTAGGCGGCCAATCTAGCTTTGCTGTCCCAACAGGAAATTTTGGTAATGTATTTGCGGCCTATATTGCCCATAAAATGGGTTTCCCGATTGGGAAATTGGTAGTCGCAACGAATGAGAACGATATTCTTCATCGCTTTTTCGATAATGGAGATTACTCGCGGGGTACTATTCACTTTACTGCGACGCCTGCAATGGATATCCAAGTCGCCAGTAATTTTGAGAGGCTGCTTTACTATCAAACGTCTGGAGATGCAGTACGAGTTGGTCGTTACATGAAGGAATTTGCGGAGTCTGGAAAAGTTATTCTAGAAGATTTGGAAGCGGACGATCTGTTTTTGTCGACGTCGATCAGTTCTTCAGAAAGCTTGGAAACACTTCAAGGTGTCAGAGAAAAATATGGCTATCTATTGGATCCACACTCTGCCGTTGGTTATGCTGCCGCCAGTCAGTTCATGAGTGTAATCGGTGAACCTATTGTGACGGTAGCAACGGCTCACCCAGCCAAGTTTCCGGAAGCCTTAGCCCTAGCGGGTATAGACCCGGTGTCGATTCATCCAAAACTAGAGTCTCTGAAAGGCTTACCGGTCCGAAAAAAGCTGTTTCGCCCCCAAGAGGAGACGATTAAAGAGTTTATTACTGCAAGCGTGAGTTAAGATTAGATCGGCTGATCTAGAGAACTTATAGCGGCAGGTATTTCTGATAAATGTTCGACGATCCTACTGGGCGCGGCATCGCCGGTTTTCAGAGTTTCTGCTTTTAAGTTAACCCAAATGGAAAGAAAGTTTGCATTAGCGGCTCCTTCAATGTCGTCTACTAGATTATCGCCGATGTGGATCGAGTTTTGGGGAGGCACATCCGTTATTTCAGAAACTCGTTGAAACATTTTTGGATTAGGTTTGCTTGCGGATACATCCGCGGCGCTAATCGCGCCTTGCATGTATTTTTTTAGACCGGTTTTTTCAATATCTGCGTTTCCATTGGTCAATGCATAGATTATGTACTTGTCTTGCAATCCTTCGAGCATAGAAATCGCGCCGGAAAAAAAATTCACTTGGTTACGAGCTTCAAAAAAAATATCAAAAGCTCGGTCAGCATTTAGCTTGGCCATATCATCTGGTTGCCCGCATAGCTGCATCACCTTAAAGAGTATTTCTAACCGCATAAAAGTAAGGTCAAAGCGTTTTTCTGGATTTTCGCTTACAACGTGTTGACGCAAGTCTGGCAAGAATTCTTGTGAATAGTACTTCAAAGATTCTGGGACGTGTGTCCTCATCCACTCGCGCATTTTTGACTCAGCTTTAACTATTACTGTGTCCACGTCCCATAAGGTGTTGTCTAAATCGAAAGTAATTAGCTGAATGCTCACGGCTTCTTAGCTTCCTCACTGGATGATTGTGCTCTGGGGTGCGCACGATCATAAACCTTGGCTAGATGCTGGAAGTCTAGATGTGTGTAAATTTGAGTAGTAGAAATGTTGCTATGTCCTAAGAGCTCCTGTACCCCGCGCAAATCGCTTGACGATTCTAGAATATGCGTGGCAAAGGAATGACGAAGAAGGTGAGGGTGGACAGAATCATCACCCAGTTGCTTTATGGCAATTAGTTTTAAGCGTGATTGAATTGTGCGTGGGCTGATCCTTGCAGACCCCCTGCCCGTGAACAATGGACCTCTCTGGGGTATGGAAGGGTGAATCCTAAGCCATTCTTTGAGTGCTCGTAGCGCTTGGCTGCCTATTGGGCATTGTCTTTCCTTATTCCCTTTCCCGATCACTCTTCCATAACCTGAGATTAAGTCTATATCTTCTATATCGAGAGTGACTAATTCGGTTAACCTCATCCCACAGCCATAAAGTAACTCTAAGATCGCTTTATCTCGAAATTCGATACTTTTTGTCGGGACAAAGTCTAATAGTTTGGCTGTTTGGTCGGCATCAAGAACTACTGGTAATTTTTTTGTGTGCTTTGGTAGTTGTGCATGAGCGGCAGGGTTTTGAGTTAACAATCCATGGTTTTTAAGATGTTGAAAAAAGCTTCTGAGAGCTGATAGTGCCCGGTGAATGCTCGTAGTGGATAAATTTATAGCTCTCAAAAATAGAATGAAGTCTTTTACATCGCCACTAGATACCCCTAAAAAATCCTTATTTATTTTTTCGTTAAATCTATTGAGTTCAAATTCATAGGCTTTAATCGTATTTTTGGAGTATCGGCGTTCTTTTTGTAAGTGGCTTACATAAGATAAGATTTGATTCTCGTTTACTTGCATAGTCTGTGAACAACTCGGCCAAGTAGGCTGGATATGAAGCTAGCGAACATAGTCTCCATTTTATTATTAAATCGAAGTGGGTCTTTACTACCGACAGAAAGAAAACCCTTCCTGTTTCTTGAGCCGAAGGGAATAATGAGAACGCTTTCTGTTCCCTGACCTTTCTTGTGAATTGATCCAAAAAGATCGTGCATTTCCTCTTCTCTCAGTTGTAAGCAAAGCGGCTCTGTTCCCGTTTTGAAGCTCTCTGCGATTCTTATCTCTTCGAATTTAATATGGTCCAAGCTTAGGGTTGATGAGCTTTCTTCGATATTGCAGAGAATGTAATCGGCTTTGAAATTCGTCAGGAAGTGCGTGGCAAGTGATTCGTTCAGTTGCTGCCAAGTCTCAATATCGATCATGCTAGTGCATAGAGCCCTAATTTTACTAAATATTTCTTCATTTAGTTTTGCAACGGAAATCATTTCTGACACTTGTGTATCAATTTTTTGGTTTCTGTTTCTCAGGGTTTTGATCTGTCGTTCGATGATTGAGGCTGCATCACCAGAATTGTGTTGAAGAACGACGCGTGATAGCGCTTCTTCATTTCTGTTGAAAAAATCAGGATTTTTCTCTAGGTAATCAAGAACCTGATCTTCTGATAGTTTTGGGGCTTCAGTATTTTTCTCGCTGTCTGAATTCAAAGTACGAGCATTCCTTTATATCTCTAATTTCCCATCAAATACTTTCTCTGCTGGACCTGTTAGCAGTATGGATTTTTCTTCGGGTTGATGCATCAGTTTCAATTTCCCACCAGGCATTGAAACCTTAACTTTATTGTTAGTTAAATCTTTTGACGCTGACACAATGGAAGCGGCACAGGCTCCCGTGCCACATGCCATGGTTTCGCCGACTCCGCGTTCAAATACTCGTAGTCTTAGGAAACCCCTATCGACTACTTGGCAGAATCCAACGTTTACACCTTCGGGAAATTCTTGGTTTTTGGATATAGCTGTTCCAATGCTATCAACATCTAGATTGTGAATATTGTTAACGAATGTCACCGCATGAGGGTTTCCTATGTTTATGCTATGTACCTCGTGAATTTCCTCCGATCCAGCATTTTCTATCTCGATGGTTTTACAGCCAGATTCGCTGAGACTGATCTGGGTCTGAATTTCTTCATTGGAGTGATAAGAAGTCACGAAATTTCCCCCGAGACTTTGCCATTCAATTATTTTCTTTTTCGTTAATCCTTTTTCTATCGCGAAGCTCGCTGCACAACGGGTGCCATTACCGCATTGCTCAGCCTCTGAGCCATCGGCATTGTATATGCGAAAGAAAAAATCCGAGTTGGGTGAGCTAGGTGGTTCAACTATGAGTAATTGATCGAAACCTATACCGATATTGCGATTACCCCAAGTTTTTATGTCTGAAGCATTGAACGCAGCTTCTTGACTCAACCCATCAACCAGCATGAAGTCATTGCCCAGACTATGCATTTTGGTGAATTTGAGCGTCTTTGCCATCTGAGTACTTTCTTTCAATTAATCAAATATTTCTAGCTTTATCTGATCAGCAAGAGTTTCTCGTTTTCTGATAATTCTGAATTCTTCGTCATCTACTAATACTTCGCAACAGCGACTTCGAGAATTGTAATTCGAAGATAACGACATTCCATAGGCGCCAGTATTCATGATTGCTAACAAGGAACCTTCTCTTACTCTCAATTCCCTTTGTTTTGCGAGAAAATCTCCTGACTCGCATATAGGACCAACGATGTCCCAAATCTCAAGATCCTCATCAGTGTGTTCTTCGACAGGCATAACCTGATGCCACGCACCGTAAAGCGACGGCCTGATCAAATCGTTCATCCCCGCGTCCACTATCGCGAAACTTGGTGCGCCAGTGGCTAGTGCCTTCTTCAAGAATTCTACCCGGCAGAGTAGAAGCCCAGACTCAGCAACAATGCTTCGGCCAGGCTCTGTAAAAATTTGCAGGTTTCTGCTGCCCAGTAGGTCCTTTAGCATCTGTCCATATTCCCTAAAACTGAGGGCTGCTTCGTCTTTGTACCGGATACCTAGGCCGCCGCCGACATTTACATGATTTATGGAGATATTTTTTTTGCTTAACTCGTCGATTGTTGTGCAAATACTTTTGATTGCCTGAGCTAAGGGGGTAACTGAACTAATTTGCGATCCGATATGACAGTCGACCCCCTCGAGCGATACGTGCTCACTTTGACTGGCGGCTTGAAACAGGCTCAGGCTT
This sequence comes from uncultured Gammaproteobacteria bacterium, assembly GCA_913041025.1. The sequence goes on from CAJWGQ010000090.1 coordinate 5,272, forward strand.
TGGCTAATTGGCACTCCAAATTTGCTCTCCTTCAAACCGGTTGATATATAAGGGTGAGTGTCTGCGTCGACATCGGGATTTACCCGTATTGATACTCTCGCTTTTCGGCTGAGTATCTCGGCTCTGCGTATAATTCGATCAAGCTCGCTGGAGCTTTCTACGTTGATGCAACCGATGTTATTTTTTAGCGCGAAGTCTATCTCTTCAGTAGATTTGCCAACGCCTGAAAATACTACTGATGTCGGGTCTCCACCTATTGCGAGAACCCGACCTAACTCTCCGGCTGAAACGATGTCAAAGCCGGACCCTTCGTCTTTTAGAAGAGAAAGAATACTCAAGTTTGAATTTGCTTTAACCGAATAATTAATTTTGAAATTCAACCCTTCAAGCGCATCTTTCAATGCTCGATATTGCCCAAGTAGTTTAGCCTTTGAATAGACAAACGATGGAGTGCCTGCCATCTCTGCGATTTTAATTAGAGAGACTCTTTCTTGGTGTAAAACAGACTCATTGTATTCGTGAGTATTCTTCATCATACGTTTTAAAGTTGTTTATAAGGTTCCTAACAAAAAGTAGAGGGTTAGATCAGCTTTCTAGCTTTTTCAATTGCCCTCTTTACCTGTTTGGGTGCGGTTCCTCCCGCATGGTCCCTAGATTTTATTGATCCTTCTACTGAAAGGACTTCGTATACGTCTGGTCCTATAAAGTCACCATCGTCTTCATTAAGTTCATTCAAGTCCAGCTCATGAAGATTTTTGTTCATTGAGATGGCTTTAGCTACCGCTTTGCCTACTATTTCATGGGCTTCTCTAAACGGAATGTTTTTGCTTACTAAGTAATCTGCGAGATCTGTAGCCGTGCTGTAACCTTCTTGCGCTTGTTCCAGCATCTTCTTTTCATTAACTTCGATCTGTTCAATTATTCCCAAAAGTGCGGTTAAGCAGCTTTTTATCGTATCTACGTTGTCAAAAAGAGGCTCCTTATCTTCCTGGTTATCTTTGTTGTAAGCGAGAGGCTGAGATTTCATAAGTACCAGTAAAGAATTCAAGTTGCCTATAGATCTGCCGGCTTTGCCTCTGATTAGCTCTGGCACATCAGGATTCTTCTTTTGAGGCATGATGCTAGAGCCCGTGCAAAAAGCGTCGGGTAGGACGATAAAATTAAATTGTTGAGATGACCAAAGCACGATTTCTTCGCACCACCTTGAGAAATGGATCATCGTAATAGCTACGCAAGCGGAAAACTCCATCAAAAAATCTCTATCGCTAACAGCGTCTAGTGAATTGCGGGTAAAGTCATCGAAGCCTAGACGCTTAGCTACTAATTTTCTATTTGGCTTGAATGAAGTGCCGGCAAGTGCGGCCGATCCCAAAGGCAGAATGTTGGTTCTTTTTCGGCAATCGATTAGTCTGTCCCTATCTCTTAACAACATTTCGAACCAGGCCATAATATGATGGCCAAAGGTGACAGGCTGTGCGACTTGCAGGTGCGTAAAGCCCGGCATAACGGTATTTGTGTGAGAACTCGCCAAGTTTAATAAAGAATGTAAGAGACTCTTTTCCAGCGTTAGGATTTCGTCTATAGAGTCCCGCAGAAATAAGCGCATATCCGTCGCAATTTGGTCATTCCGAGATCGACCTGTGTGTAGTTTTTTCCCTAGGTCACCTGTAATTTCGATTAGACGATGCTCGATGTGCATGTGTATGTCTTCTAAAGAGGTTGTCCAAAGAAAATCTCCAGTTTCAATTTCTTTCTCGATTTTATTGAGACCCTTGATGATTTTGTTCGCTTCCGTTTTTCTAAGCACTCCAATTTCTGACAGCATCTCAGCATGAGCGATAGACGCGGTTATATCCTCTTTATAGAGTCTCTTATCAAAACTTATCGATGCCGTGAACTCTTGGACAAACTCATTTGTAGAAGACTGTAAGCGACCTTTAAGTAGCCGTTTATTTGTTCTATTGGGTGTATCATTACTCGGCATAAGTGGAAGAAATCCTTGGAAAGTGGCGAAATTATAGCAATGAAATGCGCTGAGACTTGCTTAATTTTTCATTCATCTGTTTTTTGGCATGTGATTAATTGGATTGGTAAATAAATTGTCGACTACCCTAAAAATCGCAACTAGAAAAAGTGCTCTAGCACTATGGCAAGCGAATTATATTGCGGAAAAAATACTTGAGGTGTCTGAAGGAATATCTATTGAACTGGTGGAAATCGTAACCAATGGTGATAGGTGGCTGGATGGCCCGCTTCACGAGATTGGGGGTAAAGGCCTATTCGTGAAAGAATTAGAATTGGCGTTAGTTGAAGGCAGAGCTGATATAGCGGTGCACTCGGTGAAAGACATTCCTGCCGTCCTACCAGACGATTTTTATTTACCCGTCTTAGGTTTTAGAGACAGTTGCAATGATGTATTGGTCGGTTGTGATAAATTAGACAGTTTAGCTCAAGGAGCGGTTGTAGGCTCTTCGAGTTTGAGACGTAAGGTCCAGCTGCAGGCTATAAGACCCGATTTAGAAATCAGAAATATTCGGGGTAATGTAGGTACAAGATTGAAAAAGTTGGACGATGGAGACTTTGACGCACTTGTTTTGGCGGAGGCCGGATTAAACCGACTAAACATTACACGAGAAGATAAGTTCGTGTTGCCGATAGAGGATTGTCTGCCAGCTCCTGGCCAAGGGGCTCTGGGTATAGAAATGCATAAGTCCAATCCGAGAAGAGACATTGTAGATTCATTGCGCGTCCCAGAAACTTATTTGAGTATTGAATCAGAACGTATGGTGAGCGCCGGATTGGGCGCTGACTGTTCGATGCCTGTTGCTGCTTTGGCTAGTGTCCAGGGCGGAACATTTGCATTGGAAGCTTTGATCGCTGATTCCGAAGGAAGCAAAGTTTTGCGAGCCAAGGCTGAAGGCTCAAATCGAGATCAAGTTGTCAGTAAGATTCTATCGGATCTTTTTGATCTCGGCGCACAGGACATTTTAGATACTTTTAGCTAAGCAATCAGATTATTAATCTAGATCACCTTATCGGCCTATTTGATGACAAAAACAGTATGGATAAGTCGCAGTCAGCCAGGCGCAGCTGCTTTAGCCCATAAGCTCGCAGCTTCTAAGATCTCGGTCTTACAGAAGCCTGTGCTCACTATAAGTCCGATCAATTGTCCTTATCCTAAAGAGCGACCAAAGCTTGTAATTTGCTTATCTGGTCATGCTGCGAGGATTTATAGGGAATCGAGTGCGTCGCTTTCAAATAAAACAATCAAACACATAGCAATCGGTCGCGAAACAGCTTCAATTTTACGATCTAGCTTTACTAATACAATTTTCCCCTTCGATGAGCGCTCAGAAGGTGTTATTGGATTGAGGGAAATACAAGAGATTTCTGTGGGTGAGATTGTTTGGCTACTGACGGGTCGACAAGGTCGAGGAGTGATCGAAAGTGTTCTAGAAAATAGAGGTTGTAAGCTTTATCGATTAGCTCTCTATGAACAAGTAAGAAAAGAGGTTAAAGGCATTGACCCAGAAAAAATTAGCTGTGTTGTTGTTGGGTCTGTCGTGGGAATGCAATATGTAGAAGAATTTTTGAAGGGATTCAAAGGTACGCTTTCAGTTCCCATTATTGTCCCTTCTTTAAGGATCAAAAAAGAGGCTGAGAACCTAGGCTTCACAGAGGTATATAATGTTGGAAGTGCCAACGTGAGCGATGTGTCGATTTTTGTGGAAGATTTTTTAGTCGGTCGCTAGCACCATGATGAAGGCTTATTTTTGAACCACTAGGTTGTATTTGTGAATAGCGATCAGAAACAACATCCAGAGCCAGGTACCAATAATCCTCCGGGTCGAGCATACAACTTGAGCGTGGGCGTTGTCCTTGTCATTACATTGTTTGGCGTTTTGTTTTTGTGGCACTTGTTGAGTCAGAACCAAGCCGCTATTACAGAGCTAGAAGCGAAGATAGAAAGTAGCATTCTTAAAGAAAGAGCCAAGCAGGAGGCCCTTCACAAGAGACTCGGGTTCATAGAAGAAAGTATTCTTTTAAAAACAAATGAGTTGGTGGTTCGAATAGAGGCTAATCAAAAGAGCTTTTCTGAAAAAATTGGCAGTATCAATTGGTTTTCTTTTGATCAGATAGGAGCAGTTCGACATGCTCGGTACTTACTGAATAGAGCTCAACAAGCCTTGTTATGGAGCAGGAATACGAGCTACGCAATTTCTCTACTTGAGCAAACAAGAAGGTTTTTGCTCTCTGCGGAAGACAAGAAATTCGAACAAGCGGCGGAATTAATTTCTCAGCAAATAGAAGGATTAAAACTGGTTAATTCAGATAGCAGCGGCCAGATTCATCTCAAGTTGGATCTTTTTAGCGATTTGATTGATAGCTTAGATTTGGTGAAGACAGAATTTGCGACAGCAAAAAGCCCTCCAACCCAAGACCATTTTTGGGACGAAGCCTGGGATAGTTTAAATAAGTATATCAACGTTAGGTTATTGCCAGATTCGATTGATGGTGTCGAGTTATCAAATTTGAACGATGGAGATTTAGTAAAACTGCGTTGGAGACTTTGTCTTCAAGAAATTCGCTACTCGGTATTAAGTCAGGATCAAGAGCTTTATCAAGGTTTATTAAACGCTTTAAGTAGCGAATTGATAAAAATCAATTTTCAATTCGAGGATCGAGCGACGTTCCAGTTGATTGTCGCCGAGTTGAGATCCTATGATGTAGGACCAATACCATCCAACATAGAGCTTATTTTGAATCTTCCAGAATTAGAAAACTAATAATAGGAATGAAGCGCTTATCTTTTATTTTCATTTTAGTAATGGCCGTTGGTGGTTTATTTGGCCTGGCTATCGAAGAAACCCCAGGGTACGTGCAAATTCGCTACCAGAGCTTTCTACTAGAAACTAGCTTTTGGTTCTTTCTTTTGGTGCTAGTTTGTTCGGTGCTTATTTTTTTTGGCTTATGGTTTGTGTTTAGAAATATCCTGATGTTGCGTAAGCAAGTGGCTGAGAGCCGGTCACTTAAGGCAGAACGAATGCTCCTGAAAAAAACAGATGTCGCGATTTCCGCAATGATTGAATGTCGTTGGGAGGAAGCTAATAATTTGTTTACCGAAGTTGCCGATGCGTCCAAGGCACCATTGGTGTTTTTGTATCTTGCTGCCAGGTCTGCGCATAATCTCGGATTGACCGACGATCGTGATAATTTATTGGAAAGAGCTCAGTCTTTATCTGAAGAAAGTAAGAGAACTGCTTCTTATTTAAGGGCTGAGTTTTTTATTGCAGATGGAAAACATCGAGATGCTGTAAAGCTATTGACGGATATCCGTGCCCAAGAGGAGCTCCCGGAAATTTGGCGAGGAAAACTTCTTAAGTGTTATGAAGCCTTGGGTGAAAAACGAAAAGTAGAGGCGCTGGTTGCTGAATAAAGATGAGAGTTGGCAGTGTAATTTTTTGTCAGTGGTAGCTTTTTAAGTCTGCGCAAAACTATCTAGGGGCGTAGTCAAAAACATCGGATTGAATGCTTGCCATTAAAAAATTACGCTTCAAAAGCATGTCATGAACTGTATAGACGAATTCAGGATCTCCAGTAATGACGCAATGTGCGTCTTTAAGACTGTTTCGTTGCGTCTCAAGGTAATGCAGAAGTTCCTGATGATGAGAAACGATTTGATCTATCGAAGGAAACCAAGTTTCTGGGCTATCTTCCGCTTGGGTTTCTAGTGGTTCGTCAGTATTCCAGATAAGTAATATCTTCCTAGGGGTTGATATCAACTTGCAATGTTCGATCATTGAAGCGGCTTGGCTGATCCCAGTACCCTTACAGATTAAAACTAAGTGTTTTTCATCC
>CAJWGQ010000091.1 GCA_913041025.1 uncultured Gammaproteobacteria bacterium
ACAGTCGCTCCATCGCCGTGTTGAGTTCACCCTTGGACTCAGCGAGTGCTCGCTGGGAGGTGAGGGACGAAATATTGGTATTTATTACAAGAGCCATAGTTATTTCCGTAAGTTATTCGTTAGTGTCATTCGCCTCTGAGTGCTCTGCGAATGCCTCCAATTCTGTTTTCCAGGAACTGTAAGGTCGCGGTATAGCGAGCCGATTCCTTACCAAATTGGGCCTGCTCATAATTTAATTCGACGGTGTTTCCGTCCGCGGCAGGGTTATTTGGTGTACGAAATATGAGAGCAGGATTGCGAGAATTCGTGCTATTCATATGTCCAGGCTGGCTAAGCTTTATGGAAAAATCCGTTTCCTTAGCCATGATCTTTTTAAAGTCGATGTCCTTTGCTTTGTAGTGTGGCGTATCTGCATTCGCAATATTCTGACCGAGCAACGCTAGACGACGCTGACGCAAACTCATCGCTTTCTCGTGCACTCCAAATATTCCGTTTAAGACATCCATCTACTTCTCAATCCTAATTCTCATGTTTTTCTGTCTATCGTTTAAAAATCTCAATTTTTTTCTAAAGTTCTCTAACTTGTTACCGATTCATTAAATAGCGAACCTTTTTGACAAGTACGCCTTTGTGAAATTTACTAAAGCAAGCACCGTGCCAATTCAGGAAAGTACCGAAGCAACAGCCTTTCTAAAGCCTTCTCACTAAAACCAGTTAGAATTTTTTGTTCAAAGCGGCAAAGAAATGCCAGATGAGATTTGATTGTCTAGGATAAAATTTGCCGCTATCAACAAAAACGGCAATCTTCTTGAGAAGTGTAAGGACAACTGAGCAAATACCAAGTCAAGTAGAAGACCTTAAAAGTAAGATGAATGTAACTATCAGGAAAAAAGGCTACAGAAGGTGCCGCTCGCTTTTGGCTGAACTACAGATTTGGCACTTCTATTGCAGTCTATTCGTTATTAACAAGATAGCGCATCCAATTGACGAGTTACCGACACTTAAGTGACCAGACAATGACAGAAACAGTGGAAATTGGGCTTTTAGCAAAATTTAAAAGCAGTTTGCTTTTATCACTGTCTGTACTCTTTGTATTTTCTACATACAGTCCTATAGCTCTTTCTGGCTCTGCTAGTAAATCTTTAGAAAAAGAAATACACAACTGGCTGGTTCATCAGGGATTTGAAACCGACGCTCTTATTATCCAAGTTAATGACTCTCGACTGCAGGTACCTATTTGCGAAAGTAATTTCCAGCTGGAGCCAGGTAACGGGGGTACCGGATCCATGCTCAGAACTGTCAAAGCGAGCTGTCCTGGTTCCGACTGGACCCGACTAATCCGGCTTAAAAACAAGATAGAAAACTCGGAAAAAGTTCGAAACAAAACGTTTGTTGCAACGACTACAGTTCTAGTTACCCAGAGCCCAATTAACCAATACGCAAAAATTTCACACGATGTACTTGCTAGGAAGGAGATACCCAATAACCGACTACCCCCTAATGCTCTAAAGGGTTCCCACACAATGAACCATTCTTTCGCGAAAAGGCCTCTCCGGGTGGGGCACATTATTACGACAGCGGATCTGACAAGCCCCAAAAAGGTCGTCGTCATTAAATCTTCGATGCCAGCTCACACCGTTATTAAAAGACAATACTTTTCAATTGAATACCGCCTCAAAGGAATTCCACACGACGCAATTCACTCTTTAGATGGATTAGATAACCTTGCTACAAACAGGCTGTTACACCCCGGCGACGTACTTCGTAAACGAGATTTGAGCAAAGCGAAGCTCGTTAAACGCGGAGATCTGGTCTTAGTCGAAGCAAAAAGTAACGAATTCCAGATAGTAAACGAAGCAATCGCCTTTCAAGATGGTTATTTAGGCGACCAAATCAAACTGACAAGTGTCGATTCTAAGCGCGAGATTCAAGCAACCGTGATTGGTCAAGGCAAAGTCAGCGCTTTATCAAAAAGATGGATTATAAAATAAGAGATTTTGCAATTATCGATAACAACTTAACTCATTGAAAAATATGGAATAAAGGAGAATAATGACTAAATTCGAAGAATTATTGAAAAAAGATGAACTTTTTACTAAAGTTCTGCGCCGGCCTACCGATTACATACGAGTAGGAAATTATTTGCTGAAGATGAGGCCTTAAGACAATGGCAGACAGCATAAACACAGTAGGTGGTAACACCAACGTCAATAACGACAGGGTTATTAAATCTAATAAGCCACAGGGCGAAGCAGCTGCTTCTCGGGCTCAAGAGTCTGATAATGGAGTAAGAAGCGTCGAAGTGGAGCTTAGTGATGAAATTCGTCAAGCCGAGGAGCGTGCGGTTTTTGATGATGCCCGAGTAAAGGAGATGCGAGACGCAATAGAGTCTGGCACTTTTCCGCTTGACTCTCGACGGATTGCGGAAAATTTTGCCGAACTTGAAAACTTAATCTCTTAGATTTTCGTTTTGACAGATACTGAAGGCATCGCAACGGTGCTTAACTTGGCTAGGACACTTTCTTCTATACTCGAAGAAGAATTCGCTGTGCTCGAAAGCAAAAATCTGGAAGCACTTGAATCCATTCAGGATCACAAAGTTACTGTGCTGCAGGAGCTTGACAGTTCATGGACCAACTTAAATGCTCAGCATGAAGCGGCCACACCTGAACTCGAAGAGCCAGCCATCAAGGATACTCTATGGGAAGAAGCCATTGGTCTCATTAACAGCTGCAAAGAAGCCCACATCCGAAATGACCTATTACTCAAAAAGCAGCTGGAAGTCGTAAGAACTGTACTTTCTGCTATCACAAAGAAATCGGATACGGGCCACGGCGACTTATATGACAAAATGGGCCGAATGGGCAAAAAACGCTAGAGCACTCTAATCGTCCCAAGGAGTCCGCTCAGAGAGCCAATACACCCAAGATAACAACACCGCGACAGAACGGTAAAGCTCCTCGGGTATTTCTTCTTCCAACTGCAAATAAGACAAGGTCTCCGCCAGAACGGGGTCTTCAGCCACATGAACCCCGTGACTTTGAGCAGCCCGAATAATATCCCAAGCGAGCTCTCCTTGACCTTTAGCTTTAACGACAGGAGCGTTTACCTTGTCGTACAGTAATGCAACAGCCTTCTTGCCTCCATCACCATACTCGGCACCTTCCCCAAACACAGGGCTCGACTGAGGTTCGTCGTAGGTTTGATTAGGCACTGACTTCTAAACCTTTAAACCCAGGCGGGATTGAGGACTCTTTTTGAGCTCGCTGCGTAGGATAAAACTGAATACCAAGCACCGCGAGGCCCGCTTGTTTCAGAAGATCCGTCAATTTTAACTTATGCTCCACCGCCAAACTAAAAAGCTCTTTATGGGGTATCCAAGCAGTTACCTTGACCTGATTCTCTTTATTAAATTCAAGGTTTGCTCCACAGCGAACTTCGTTTTTGACAGGGATTTCAAGGTCAACATACCAATTAGAACGTTCTCCCGCTTTCTGTTCCTCCTTTTCGTCTTCCGCTTTTTTCCCCAAGCTTAAGAAAACGGGCATTTGATCGGTAAACGGGAGAACCCAAGACAGATTTAAGGTTCGAGAACCTAGCAAACTCGATAGCGAGTCTAGCTGCCGGGCCTCTAGTTCATCGATTGCTCCCCCAATACCGCTGGCATCCATCTGACGAGACCTCATTAGTCTCTGAATAGCCAGCAGAATCGACTTCAAGCTAGTTCCTTCGATAGATTGCCCACTCTTAAGCTGGTTTTCTAAGAAAAGACCTGAATTCTCCATCGCGCGCTTTACTTGCTCCGGTAAAAGCGAATGGCCTGACAAAATCAGTTGGCGTAAAGATTGGCCTTCCTTTGAGTCTGCAAACTGCTCGATCAGTCTGGATAAATTATCGGGATTTAATTGCCTGGAAAGGTGAAAACTACCGGTCTGACCCAGTAGTCTATTAAATCGTTGTTGTGGAGCCCCTTGAGCTCGGGGTTTTGTCTGGGTGCTCGCCTGTCGCTCGGTTAGGGAAAGCACTATTTGACCCCCCACTAGACTAACCAGCAAGCTTACGGCAGTTTGACCAGCCGCAAACCCAGGGGGTAAGGCCAGACTTTTTGCTCCAAGAAGCAGCACCGAACCATCCGGCCGATTTGCCACCAAGGCATTAATTACCTGCCCTTCCCTCAAACCTAGCCCTCTCGCCTGCTCTGGTGCGAGCCTTAGAGCAGAGGTCCCTCCTTCGACATATACAAGGTTGGGTCTCGTTTGCAAATTGACTGACTCAGAAGTCAACATAAATGAGCCCTCTAGGGATATCTAACCCAGCCTTCGTACGGGTCTTTGGCTGACGACTTGTTGTCGGGCTGGTCCTTAAAAATCACCCTTTTAATGTCCTCCACGCCCGGGATTCGCATCGTCTTATTCGCATACATCCAATTCGGATTCGATCTTCTGAACACTTTTGGGTTGGATTGAACAAACGCTTTTCTTAGAATATCGCGCTTAAAGGGATAATTCCCGACCGTTGAACTGATGATCTTATCCAAATAATCGCCACGCTTAACGAGATAGGTTCCATCGCTGTTTGCAGATATGCCTTCATTTGCCTCCTGCATGGCCTGTTCTAGGTCCTTGACTAAGCGCCTCAAGGCAGAATCTAGCTCGCTTTGTTTGCGTTGATCTTCACTAAGATCCATATCAAAAGGATTTGAATCTCCTTCTTCAGCTTCGCTTTGTTTTACTTCAATTTCGGTCGTAAGCTGGCCAGTCTCTTCGGCCGACTCTTCTGCTATTTCGCTACGCTCGACGCCAATTTCTATTGGCAATTGGCTGCACCCGCAGGCAAAAATCAATATCAACAGATACGATAGACTCTTGAACACGCGTCTAGGAGCAACAGGACTTATAAATTGCACTCTCTTATTACTCATTTGCCTTTCAGCCTTCAAAAATTCCTGCATGCGACAGAGGAATAGCCAGCATATTATCATAATCAAGCTCGGGCATGCCTGCATATACTTCTATATGCGCAGTATGCTCATAAACACTTACGATCTCAGCCAGGGAAACCAGACTCAGCCCCTTTTCCAAGCCTTCTAAACTAAGCCGTTCGCCTTTTGGAGCCAATATAAATTTTTGCCCTTTAAACAGGCCTATGTCTTTTCCCCCAACAATGCTTCCAGCCCCTGAGCGCCCCCCGGCCATGTTCAAAGAGATTTTTCCGTGACAACGAGCTTGCTTTGAGATCATTGGCATTAGCCAGTCCGACCAATTTTTTATCCGAGAGATCGTGGACTCTGAAAGTTGGGTCAGCAAAACCTGCGAATTCTGAGATGAAACACTCGAATTAAAACCCTCTGACCATAAAATAGTCCCTTCCGACGAACGAACAGATACGGAGACGTTTAACTCGTAAGAGCGAGGTGAGCTCCTCCAAGGGTTAATCGAGTTCTTAAATGCTCGCTTAATCTGATATTTCGATGCGTTAGAACTTATGACCAATTTCAAATCACTTGGACCTTGATACGCCCCCGTAAAATAGAGCTGATAACCCGACTTTCCCCGATTTGGCTCATAAATAACCAGGTTCTGGTTTAAAGAATTCTCTGCGTTTTGTGATTTGATGGCATCCGAAACCACCTTGTTGGCATGGTTTGCCAAATTTATTGCCACTGTATCTGTAGATGTAGACTGTTCGACCTCCAGCAATATTCTCTGTTTGCGCGGAGCTGGAAGCTCACAAGAACCATCTTCGTCTTTTCGCGATCTTAATCTTGATCCAAAGCCTCTGGAAATATTTGCTTCATTAACATCATAAATTCGAGAACCCCGATCACCCCTACCATAATCGAAGGTTTGGAAACGCAAATCTTCTAAATCGAGTCGGTTGTAGACTAATAATTCTTCTTCTATTGACCCAGAACCGGATATCCAGGAGTTAGCTGCCACATAAGCCTTATTATCAAGAGCGTATTCCAAAAGCGAGGACTTTATATTGGCCAGTGACCGCTCGCTATCGATTGAATCGCCGAAAACGCCTAGGGAATAGCTGAAAAGGCTTGTTAGTACCCATAACAATCCATAAGTCCTAGTTCGAGAACAAAAAAACATGACATCACCTATCGAGTTTCATTACTCGTGATCAGCCTTCGCGCCCTGATCTCCGCGTCTCGCGTACGAGCCTTTGCTTTCCTGCCACCTAGATAGTTTTCAATAATCTCATTTACTGTTTTTTGGTCTAGAGAAAGCTTAGTTTCATAAGTTTCACCGCCGATTGGGGTAATGCTAACTAGGCGAGCACCGTAAATCACCCCTTCTACCCTGGCTTTGAGTTGATCTTCCGACAAAGCAAAGTCTACAAGGTTATCCGACGCGTCTATCCATTGACCATAAACCTGTTCTGTTAAGGACCGGTAAGCATCTAATTTGGACGCTTTAATCGCCATCAAGCGCTGTTGAGCCTCTGTATCTCCCTTTTGGCTAGCAATCACGGCATAACCTGTGGCAGTTATTCCTTTCGCTGAACCAGGCGCCATAACAGGATAATGCTGCTCCATACGCTGGGAGGTAGAAGTGCAGCCGCTTGCAACACAGACAAAGAGGCCAACCAATGTAAACCATGCAATAAACTTGCGATCTTTTCTTCTCAAGGCCAACCACCTCGAGGATTTTCGTGATTTCATCTAAAGAACGACCCATTCTTTTCAAAAACTCATAATATCTATCGGTTAAATTCGACAATTCTTGAATGGTGCAATGCCTATAGTTACAGGTTGTTAAGGCTATCAACACATTTCTAAAAGTTAGGCACGATTCATGCAGAGTCCTAGTGGAAATGTTGGTTTATGCGAAAAACCACCCTATTTAACGACGAATTTAAGAGCAGTAATGGCAGTAGCATCTTTCACAGTGTCAGATCTTCGACAATTTGCCGGGAGCATATCCTGGTCATCGCTCGCCATGCCAACCGTGGTACTGATCGTACTCGCCATGCTCGTTCTACCAATGCCCCCAATAATGTTGGATATCTTTTTCACATTCAATATTTTACTTGCACTATTGATCATCATGGTAGGCCTCAACAGCTCAGAACCTCTTGATTTCTCAGCGTTTCCACCAATTATTTTATGGTCCACTATGCTCAGGTTAGGGTTGAATGTTGCCTCTACTCGCGTTGTGCTTCTCGAAGGGCATCAGGGTGGCGCCTCAGCAGGCAAAGTTATCGAGGCTTTCGGTGAGGTTGTTGTAGGAGGCAATTATCTCGTCGGATTTATCGTTTTTGCGATCATTATGATCATCAATTTCATTGTGATCACCAAAGGTGCTGGACGGGTTTCTGAGGTAATCGCTCGCTTTACGCTGGACGCACTGCCGGGCAAACAGATGGCGATAGATGCGGACCTTAACGCAGGTATTATCGATCAGGACGCAGCTCGAATTCGACGGGCTCAAGTTACTCAAGAATCAGATTTTTTCGGCTCAATGGACGGTGCATCGAAATTCGTTAGAGGTGATGCGGTTGCTGGCCTGTTGATTTTGCTAATAAATCTCATTGGTGGTTTAACCATTGGCATCATTCAATATGACCTCAGCTTTGAAGATGCAGCCAGAGTTTACGTATTATTGGCGATTGGAGACGGACTGGTCGCCCAAATTCCAGCCATTATTCTGTCACTTGGCACTGCAGCAATTGTCACGAAAGTCACGACATCACAATCGATGCCAGATCAAGCTGCAAGTCAATTAGCTAATCCAACAGCTTTCTACATAGCTGGAGGTATCCTGGTATTTCTCGGCATACTTCCCGGTATACCTTGGATCTTTACCATCATCGGGTTGCTCGCACTGGCCCTTGGATACTTTTCTAAAACTTATCAACCAGCCACCCCGGATCCTCTGCTTGGGCCAGACATGATCGAAAGTGGAGAAACCTCCTCCCAAGGAGAGGATATTTTGGAATTGGATTGGGACGACGCCGGTCAAGTAGATGTAGTTAGCCTTGAGCTGGGCTATGGTTTGATCCCGATGGTTGATGCCGATGGGGGAGGTAGATTACTCAATCGCATAAAAGGAATTCGCAAAAAGCTTTCTTCCGAAATGGGCTTTTTGTTGCCAGCTATAAGGATAAGAGACAATTTAGACAACCCACCTGATACATACAAAATAGTGATTAACGGGTCGACCCGAGGCACTGGACATATACAGGCAGGTAAAGAGCTGGCAATCAATCCTGGACATGTATTGACAGAAATCGAAGGAATTCCTGGAAAAGATCCAGCTTTTGGGCTGGATGCAGTTTGGATAGACCCCGCTGATAGCGAGTACGCACAAGCATCGGGTTATACGGTTGTTGATACTGCCACGGTAATGGCAACACACCTAAACAGCGTCATTAAAGATAATGCCGAAGAACTGATGACTTACGATGTTGCACAAGAGCTTATCAACAAGATAGAGGAAAGCTCACCTAAGCTCATCGAAGATTTTATTCCTGAAAAGTTAGCATTAGGCACTATCGTTAGAGTCCTACAAAACCTTTTAAAAGAAGGTGTCCCTCTCAGAGATATGCGTACAGTTCTAGAAACACTCGCAGAGGAATGCGATAAAACTCAAGATGCTGGCGAGCTCTCTTCGTTAGTCCGGCCTAAACTAGGCCGACTCATCCTACAAGAATTGGTAGACGTGGACGAAACTTTAGCGGTAATGACCCTTGAACCAAGTTTAGAACAACTGTTAAGTGAACTGGTCGTTCGTGCTGAAAGTCTTGATGATATAGCGTTAGAGCCTAATCTGGCAGAAGGCCTATTCACCTCAATTAGAGAAAACATGCAGCTAATGGAGCAGGAAGAAACACCACCCGTATTAGTGGTTTCCCCTTTACTTCGCCCATGGCTCGCTAGGCTGTTGAGAAGAAGTACTCGAGACCTAACTGTTTTGTCCTACACGGAATTACCGGACGATCAATCAATAAGAGTTTCTTCTTCAATTGAGGTCAACCTCAATTCAACAGAAGAACCCAGACCAGAAGATACAACTGAATCCTAATATAGGGAATAAATGATGGAACTTAAAAGATTCATTGCTGAGAACTCACGAGATGCTCTACAACAAGTCAAAGAAAACCACGGTGATGATGCGCTAATCATTTCAACAACAAAAGTGGGTAAAAAAACCGAGGTGATATGCGCCGTCGAGGAATCACTAGACGGGGAAAAGGCAGCGAGCAAAAAGACTAAAGCCGCTACTTCTTCGGATGCTAGCTCCGAAAAATCAGTCGTCAAAAATACAGAAGCTCTTCGAGAAGAGCTTTCAAGCATCGAATTCTCCGAACAACTAGGGAGAATAGTAAGCAAATCAGAATCGAAGAAGCCATCTAAAACTCCAGACATCAATGAGCTAATGAAAACAATACAGGCTGATCTATCTGAGCTTCGAAACAAAATGGAAAACCAAACAAATACAGTTACGCCTATCAACAAAGCAAGATCCGCACTAAATACCTTCGGGAAGAGAGAAAAATTTCTAGAAAAACAAGATCAATTGGCCGACTCCATAAGCAAACTGTTAGAAAAACAAATATCTAGTCAGCGGCATTGGAAAGGAATTAATGTTTTTTATGGCATGCCAGGGTCTGGGAAGACCAGAACAATAGAATCAATAATTTCCGGAATTCGTGATCAGGAAGATTTATCAGATTGCACCCTCATCGAGTTTAACTCCTTAAAAGGGAGCAATCGCCAGACTTTTGGAAACCTTTCAAAACTAAGTGAACACTTCAATGTCGCTCACTTTCGCGAAAGCGATCCCACTAATTTGTTGAACAGACTGGAAAAGCTCGACGAATCTAATAGAACTTTCGTTGAGGTCTCCTACGAAGACCTTGAATTAATCAGGCTTCATTATTCAAAATTAAACAAATTGGATGTTAATCATTTCCTATGCTTAGCTGCCGATGCTGCGCTCCACAGCCTCCGCAAAATTGTCGATACCTCTCCAGATCTCTTGAAATCGATAGTAATGACACGCTTGGATCTAATCCCTGAGATAGATGACTTGCTGGCAGCACTGGCAGACCTTTCTGGCTCAATACTGGCTGTATATAGCCACACTAGTAATGATGATCTAGCTTCTGTAGATTTACTGTCGGAAACGGCTGCAAAAGTCTAAGAAATTGGTTATCCAAAACACGAGAAGCTGAAATGGAAGCAGACACTCAGGAAATGACTGTTATTGGCATAGCTTCTGGAAAAGGAGGCGTAGGCAAATCAACTGTTGCCGTGAACTTAGGTCTTGCGTTCGCCGAGCTCGGGAGAAAAACACTGCTGCTCGATGCAGATCTAGGTTTAGCTAATGCCCAGATTTTAATGGGTTTGGACGCGCCCTACGATATTGGCGACGTCGTTTCCGGAAAGAAAAATATAAAAGAGGTTGTAGTGCAAAGTAATGAGAATTTTGCTCTTATTCCCGGTGCATCGGGCAATACTTCTCTCGCAAACATTTCACCAATAACCGCCAATAATTTAATAGATAGCGTCAAATCAGAACTCAATACGGTCGAGATTCTAATAATCGACTGCGCGGCGGGCTTAGCCGAATCGAACTTAGCTTTTCTCGATTGCTGCAGCATAAAGATCATCGTCGTGCAAGATGAACCAGCTTCGATAGCGGACTGTTATGGGGTAATAAAGATTGAGAACAAAAAAGACCAAATGGACAACATTTTTATACTACCAAATCGAGTCAAGAGCGAAGCTGAAGGCAAAACACTATTTGATAAGCTCAATCAGGTCTGCATGAAGTTTCTTGAACAGCCGGTTAATTACGTCTCATCAGTTTTAGACAGTCAATTAATAACCGGCTTAAATAGGAAAAGGGAAAGTCTTTTTCCAAATCATGCTAAAACGCCCCCGGCACACAATTTTCTGGCGTTGGCAACAAAGATATCTGAGCTTAAATCTATAAAACCGGTATTATAGTACCCGTTGAGAAATACCAAATTCGAAATATGGCTGATCTAAAAGGTTATTCGGATCAAACTGAAACAAATGTTAGCGATCATTATGCGTTGGT
>CAJWGQ010000092.1 GCA_913041025.1 uncultured Gammaproteobacteria bacterium
GAAACTAGAAAACATAAATATTTCTGATCATGAGGTACTCATAACGCCCGATTCATTGAAATCCGAGACGCCGGTTTCAACCGCTATTACCGCGCAAATAAATGAATCGCGAAAAATAGTTAGGAACATCATATCAAAAACAGATAAAAGACTGCTCGTCGTCGTTGGGCCTTGCTCAATTCACGATACCGACGCGGCAATTGACTACGCACAGAGACTAAAAAACCTTTCCCTGTCATTGAACGAAAAACTCTATATCGTAATGCGCTCTTATTTCGAAAAACCGCGCAGCACAGTTGGATGGAAGGGTTTGATTAATGATCCCTATCTTGATGACAGCTTCAAGATTTCAGAAGGGCTTAAAATCGCGAGGAAGCTTCTTCTGGATATCTCGGAGATCGGCCTACCGCTTGCAACAGAAGCACTTGACCCCATCACACCTCAGTACCTTCAAGACTTGATTTCGTGGTCTGCAATTGGAGCGCGAACTACTGAATCGCAAACACACCGAGAAATGGCTTCAGGTCTAAGCTGCGCAATAGGGTTTAAAAATGGCACCGATGGATCGTTAGAGGTCGCGATTAACGCTATGCAGTCAGCGGTCGCCCCACATCGATTCCTGGGTATCAACCCTTCCGGTCAGGTTAGCATCATTCACACGCGAGGCAATCCAGACGTTCACGTGGTTCTCAGAGGAGGTGCTGACGGTCCGAATTATCAAAAAGAAGCAGTCCTGGAAAGCGAGCAACAATTGCAAAAAAAGGGACTCAATCCTTCGATTATGATCGATTGCTCCCACGCCAACTCAAACAAAGATCATAAAAACCAATCCAAAGTTTTGGACAATGTCGGCGAACAAATCCGAGAAGGCAATGAGTCCATTACTGGTGTAATGATTGAAAGCAATATTGGACCAGGGAATCAATCGATCAGCGATAAGCTAGAATATGGGGTTTCCATCACAGATGCGTGCGTAGATTGGGACGAAACTGAGCAGATGCTAACAAACCTAGCAGAGAAGTTACCTTAAGCTACCTTGACTAAGTAAAGTAGGCGTTCTCATTATTAGAATGGTCAGTTAAATCCTGAACACCTGACAATTCCGGAACTCTCTCCATGAGGGTTGCTTCAACACTGTTTTTCAATGTCACGTCGACAGCTGCACAACCCTGACAACCTCCGCCGAACTGCAAGACCGCAGACTTCTCTTCAGTAATCTCTATTAGAGAGACCATTCCACCGTGAGCCGCCAAACCCGGATTAATCTCACTTTGGAGAAAGTAATTCACCTTATCTTCAATAGGAGAATCAGGTTTAATATTCGGGACTCTTGAATTAGGAGCTTTGATTGTTAACTGACCGCCCATCGTGTCTTCTTGATAGTCGACCTCAGCATCTTGAAGAAATGGTTCGCTTCTTGCCTCAAACCAGGCTCTGAAGCCCTCGTAATCGACAGGAATGTCACCCTCTTCTTCCTCACCAGGCCGACAGTAAGCAATACAAGCCTCCGCAGAGGGAGTTCCTGGATCCGCGACGAACACTCGAATGCCAACATCGCCATCTTCTTGCTGGGACAACAGATCCTTTAAATACGACTGAGCTTTAACAGAAATTTCTATCAAAATAAATCCAGAATGCTGTAATCAATTCCGACAAATTATATACTCTTTCAGCTTCCTTTGCGCACCATCTAAGATTAACTGTTAAACTTCCGGAGTGGAGTTAGATATCATAGCCAATCGACTAAAGGATATTCTCTCCAAGCGAATCATGTTGCTTGATGGCGCCTATGGCACAGCGATTCAGCAATATGAGTTAAGCGAGGATGATTTCCGAGGGCGCTTATTTGCCAAGCACTCAAAAGCCCTAATGGGTAATAACGACTTACTCATTTTAACCAAGCCGGATGTCGTACTAGAAATACACGAGAGCTACGTTGAATCCGGTTGCGACATCCTATCCACCAACACCTTTAGCTCTACCAAAGTCGCTCAGTCTGACTTCGATACGCAAGATCTCTGTAAAGAGCTCAATTTTCAGGGAGCCCAACTTGCTCGGCAAGTTGCCGATCGCTTTAGTTCAGAAAAAAAACCAATTTTCGTAGCTGGGAGTCTAGGGCCAACTAACAGAACCGCTAGTTTATCCCCAGACGTTAACAGGCCCGGGTTTCGAAACGTCTCATTTGATGAACTCTACGAGAGTTACTTCGAGGCTATGTATGCGTTAGTTGATGGGGGCGTGGACATATTTTTAATCGAAACCATCTTTGACACATTAAACGCGAAAGCTGCGATTGCTGCAGCTCACAAAGTAAACCAATCTCTAACTGATCCAAAACCAGTAATTATTTCTGGGACCATCACGGACGCCAGCGGTAGAACTTTATCTGGGCAAACGGCACAAGCTTTCGTTCATTCCGTGAGCCACGCTGATCCAATTGCTCTAGGTTTTAACTGTGCGCTGGGTGCAGAGCAACTTAGACCCTACATACAGGAAGTATCAGCTCTAACGGAATCGGCAGTCAGCGTCTTCCCAAATGCCGGGCTTCCAAATGCCTTTGGCGAATATGATCAAAGCCCGGAAGAGATGAGTCAGATAATTGAAGAATATGCCAAATCTGGCTGGGTTAATATCGTAGGGGGATGCTGTGGGACTACACCAGCTCATTTACAAGCTATCGCTGAGGCAATCGAAGGACACACGCCAAGAGAAGCACCTAATCGGACCGATGCTCTCAATCTCTCTGGTCTCGAACCTCTGAACATTAATAGCGAATCGCTTTTGGTTAATGTAGGGGAAAGAACAAACGTCACAGGATCCGCCAAATTTGCAAGATTAATTCGAGAGGAAAAATACGATGAGACTCTATCCGTTGCTCGCCAGCAGGTGGAAAACGGAGCACAAATAATTGACGTTAACATGGATGAGGGGATGCTAGATGGTAAGGAGGCCATGAAGACCTTCCTGAACTTGATCGCATCCGAACCTGACATAAGTCGAGTCCCTATCATGGTGGATTCAAGTCAGTGGGAAATTATCGAGGAAGGGCTCAAATGTATTCAAGGAAAAGCCATAGTCAATTCAATCAGTCTCAAAGAGGGTGAAGAGTCCTTTATTGAGCATGCTAGAAAATGTCAAATGTATGGGGCTGCGGCTGTGGTCATGGCGTTCGACGAACAAGGACAAGCGGACACCTTTGAGCGAAAAATCGAAATCTGCAGCCGAAGCTACGAAATTCTGGTAGATAAAGTCCTATTTAATCCGAACGACATTATTTTTGATCCAAATATTTTTGCAATCGGTACCGGTATCGAAGAGCACCAAAATTATGCTGTTGACTTCATCCGCTCCGTTGCGTGGATTAAGGAAAACCTGCCTCACGCCAGAACTTCAGGCGGCGTCAGCAATGTATCTTTCTCGTTTCGAGGTAATAATGCTCTCCGTGAGGCCATCCATACCGTATTTCTCTATCATGCGGTGAAGGCCGGTCTAAGCATGGCAATAGTCAATGCTGGCCAACTAGGTGTTTACGATGAGATTCCTGAGGACTTGAGAGAGTTAGTCGAAGATTTAGTTTTAAATCGTCGACCAGACGCCACGGAGAGACTGCTTGACGCAGCGGAGCAATTTAATTCTCAGTCATCCAAAGATGAATCTGGCGATATCCCAGATTGGAGGAACTTATCGGTAAAGGATCGGTTATCCCACTCACTAGTCAAAGGGATAAACGACTTCATTATAGAGGACACTGAAGAGGCCAGGCTGAAATCCGACCACCCTCTAGAGGTAATCGAGGGGCCCCTCATGGACGGGATGAATGTGGTAGGCGAGCTTTTTGGCAGTGGAAAAATGTTTCTTCCACAAGTCGTAAAAAGCGCTAGGGTGATGAAGGCTGCAGTATCGCATCTTGTTCCCTTTATCGAAAAAGACAAATCACGCTCTAACAGCAGTAAGGGCAAAATCGTAATGGCCACGGTGAAGGGCGACGTGCACGACATAGGTAAGAATATCGTCGGCGTCGTGCTGCAATGCAATAACTATGAAGTTATTGACTTGGGTGTGATGGTCCCCGCCGAACAGATCTTAGATGTGGCGAGAAAAGAAAAGGCAGACTTAATAGGGTTGTCAGGACTGATCACGCCTTCATTAAATGAAATGGTCCATGTTGCTGGTGAGATGCAACGCTTAAATTTGGAGATACCCCTGCTTATTGGCGGCGCGACCACTAGTAAAGCCCATACCGCGACAAAAATAGAACCTGCTTACCAAAACTCCGCAAGCATTTACGTCAGCGATGCCTCAAGAGCTGTCAACGTTGCGGCTTCCTTGCTTGGCGGCCAGCAGAAATACGAAGATTACACTCGATCGATTGCGGAGGAGTACAAAACCGTCCGCAATCGGGTAGAGGCCAGGCGATCTAAACAAGCTTTCCTGGCTCTAGGAGATGCTCGAGCGAATGCCCATAAAATTAATTGGGGAGCCTATACTCCTCCAGCTCCAAAATCATTGAACATCACAGAGTATTCGCTCTCGGTCTCAGAGCTCATACCCTTCATAGACTGGTCCCCTTTCTTTATGACCTGGGAGCTTGCAGGGAAATACCCCAACATCCTCGAGGACGAAAAGGTGGGAGAAGCAGCAACAGATTTATTTGCAGACGCTCAGAAGATGCTTCACAAAATTGCAGACGAAAAATTGTTAAACCCTAAGGGTGTTTATGGGTTCTGGCGCTGCAACCGTCTGGGTTCGGACGACATTGAGATCTTCACTGATGACACACGAACAGAGCGTATTACTATCCTGCATCATTTGCGCCAGCAAACTCCAAAACCAAACGACGAAGACCCAAATTACTGTCTTGCAGATTTTATCGCGCCGCCAGGCCATGCTGATTATATAGGGGGGTTTGCCGTTACCGCTGGAAACGAAATCGAGCATCTACTGAGTGAATATGATGACGATTATTCCAAAATAATGATACAAGCCTTAGCAGACAGGCTCGCAGAGGCATCGGCAGAAGCAATACACAAACACATAAGAACAAAGGCCTGGGGCTATTCAGAGAATGAAG
Source organism: uncultured Gammaproteobacteria bacterium (assembly GCA_913041025.1). Next base: position 5,072 of record CAJWGQ010000092.1, read on the forward strand.
CGCTGGATTACGAGAGTCTCATAAAAGAAAAATATCAAGGTATAAGACCTGCTCCAGGCTATCCTGCCTGCCCAGAACACAGTGAAAAAGAAAGCCTCTTTAAAATCCTGGAAGTAACCCGTAATACAGGAATCACTCTTACCGAGAACTACGCGATGTCACCGGCCGCCTCTGTCAGCGGCTGGTGTTTTTCTCACCCGGATTCAAAATACTTTGGAGTTGGCAAGCTCAACGGAGACCAAGTAGAAGATTACGCAAATCGAAAAGGGCTAGAGCTTTCTGGAGCGGAACAGCTACTTCAGCCTAACCTCAACTTTTAAACGCTTTGAGATTGTATAACGAGCTGTTCCTTCCAGTTCAGGATCTAATAGTGCAGCACTCCTCGACCAACCATCTCTCCTTTTAGTATTCGGTCAATAGCACCAGACAGACTGTCTAGGTGCAATACTTCCTCTAAACTAGAAAGATCTACTTTCCAATCAGAAGCCAAACGCTTCCATATGATCTCTTTTTCACCAATCGGTAATTGGACAGAATCAACTCCCAACAAGTTCACGTGTCTTAAAATAAAAGGCAATACGGTCGCCGAGAAACCAGGACCCCCAACAAGACCACAAGCCGCTAAACTGCCGCCATATCGGAGGCTTTTCAGCGCATTAAACAACATATCTCCCCCAACAGTATCTACTACACCAGCCCAGGTTTCTTTCAGGAGAGGTTTTTCTAATCCTTCCATAATTTGATCCCTACTTAAAACTTCTGAAGCTCCTAAGGAGACCAAAAAATCCTTTTTATCAGACTTACCTGTAACTGCATGTACCTCATGTCCCATTTGAGCCAGCAATTTCACTGCAACTGAGCCCACTCCACCAGTCGCCCCAGTAACCAAAACTGGCCCAGCATCCTTTGATAGTCCTGCCAATTCAAGTTTCTGAATACATTCTGCGGCGGTGAAACCTGCCGTGCCAATAATCATACTGGACCGCAAATCAAGGCCATCAGGCATTTTTACGACCCAATCCGAAGGAACTCTTATCTTTGCTCCAAAACCTCCCGAGGTATTCATTCCCAGATCGAAGCCAATAACTATAACTTCATCTCCCTGGGAAAACTTTGCACTGGAACTCTCTGCAACAGTCCCGGCGGCATCGATACCCGGGGTATGGGGATAATTACGTGTAACTCCAGGACTTCCGCTAGCAGATAATCCATCCTTGTAATTCAATGAGGAATAAGCAACATCAATCACGACATCGCCCTCAGGCAACTCATCTACATCACGTTCGATAATGCTTCGCTCGAAGCCACTTTCTGTTTTCTCTACCCAAAATGCATTGAATTTCATATCTCTAAACTACCTATCTATTTATTTGATTACTTAATCACACCGCTCAACAAATCGTGCACCCTGTCGAGCGTTCCGTTCACCTTCCCCAGAAACTTATCTACGGGCGATTTATTTATCTCCCACTCAACCTGATAAACTGATCGCTCCGCACAAAGATCCACGATATATTCATCACTTGTCAACAACTGGTCCACTAGGTTTAGGTCTAGCGCCCTCTTCCCATACCAGGCTTCTCCAGTGGCTACTTTTTCGATGTCCAAGTCAGGACGATTATTGGTAACAAACTCCTGAAACAGCAGATGAACATCTTCAATCTCCTCTATGAATTTCTGACGTCCTTCCTCCGTGTTTTCCCCAAATATCGAGAGTGTTCGTTTATATTTACCTGCTGTTAAAAGCTCTACATCCACATCATTTTTTTTCAATAGCTTATGAACATTAGGAATCTGAGCGACCACTCCAATCGAACCAAGCAGAGCAAAAGGAGCGGCAATTATTTTATCAGCGACAGAAGCCATCAAGTAACCGCCACTCGCTGCGACCTTATCGACGGCAACGGTCAAAGGTATACCTTTTGCTTTAATACGCTCAAGCTGAGAGGCCGCTAACCCATAACTATGTACCATCCCGCCAGGGCTTTCGATGCAAACGACAACCTCATCTGCTTCATTCGCTAGAGTCAATATAGCGGTTATTTCAAGACGCAAGTTGTCCAAAGAAGAAGCTTTAACGTCCCCTTCAAATAATACAACAAAGGCTCTTTTCGGAGCTCCGTCTAAATTTTTATTTTCGTTTTCATCTTCGGCGTTCGCGTCGCGGAGTGCTTTCTTCTGTTCCTTCTTGGCTCTCTTATTCTTCTTTGATTCCTCTTTGGCTTCCTGCTTCCTAGCTTTTTTAACCAGGTCCGAGTCAATAACACTCGATTCCAGCGAATACTTTAGATCTCGAATATGGTCATTAAGCTTATGTATAGTTAATCGGCCTTCACTGCTTTTAGGTTGTCCTCTTGAACTCAGACTCGCCAGGGAAGAAATCACAATAAGAAGAGCCACAACAACAGTCGCAGCCTGAGCTAGGAACATCAAATATTCGAACAAAAATTCCATTTGATCTGGTTAAATCCTAAAATCGACATCAGAAGATGCATCCTCCCATTGCAGAGGTTATTATTCAATTCCAAACAGTATTGACTACCAATTATTATTGCCCTCATGGCAGATACCACATCAACAATCGATAAAATCATCGAATATTTAACAAACAACTTCGATCCTGCTGCTGCTAATGAAATAGACGCTCGTATAGAACTACGCCTCAACGAGGAATCTGTGCACTTTGTGATTCAAGATAAAGAGCTGCACATAACCAAGGCGGAAGAAAGCCCACTGAACCCTGAGATCATTTTATTTTTTGAATCTGCTACTTTAGCCTACGAAATATTTACGGGCACGACTGAAATGGTCAACGCTTTCATGAACGGTCAGTTTAAGAGCGACAGTAACTTAATCTGGGTCTTTCAAATATTGGGGGCTTTTCGAAAAAGCTAAACGTTATTTGAGCTCAGAAACTCCTCAATTAACCAACCCGAAATTGCTGTTTTCGGTGGGGTCTGGGGCAGGTTATCCTTCTTGAACCATTTTGCTTCTGCAATCTCTCCAGGCTGACAAACAATGTCTCCCGAGTCATATTCAGCGTGAAACCCGAGCATTAGGGAGTTAGGGAACGGCCAGCTCTGAGAACCGAAGTACTTAAGGTTTTTTACCTTCAAGCCCACCTCCTCCATTACCTCTCGGTGCACTGTTTGTTCAATGCTCTCGCCAGCTTCGACGAAACCCGCCAACGTGCTGAACATTCCATTTGGCCAGGCTGCATTCCTAGCCAAGAGCATTTCCTCTCCATTAGTTACTAAAACAATAATGCTCGGCGATAGGCGTGGATAAGCTATAAAACCGCAACTCTCGCAAAGTTTAGCGCGATCTTGAGGATGTTCACTCATCGGTGCGCCACAACGTCCGCAAAACTTATTGGTTTTGTGCCATTCAACCGTCTGCAATGCGCGACCAGCAAGATAAAAGCTCTCCATAGAAGCGCGGCCCAAAATCCCTCTCAACCCAGTCAGGCTATAGCCTTCGGGCAAACTTCCCTCAACGCCTAATGCATAACAACCTAAACCACGAAAGCGTCCCAATAAATGCTTACTCGAGGTTTCTACATCAAACCAACGAAAATCATCGGCTGTTATCGGCTCTGGTACGCCAGAACTAGTCTTACAGATCAGCTGGTCGCCCTTGAATGCAAAATATAGAGCGTCTCCAGTATCTAATCCCTCTTCGTCGTTGGTTAGAGGTTCAAAATCATCGGGATCCGTTGGCCACATTACTTTATTCCCTTCAATCAAGTATCGACTAACATAGTACGCGAACATAACTAGTTACGCCTGCTTGACTAGAGCGCGTTAGTCGAAAAGAATAGGTGCCTGTCTCGTAGACGGTACTGCGCGTCCTGGACAGCTAAAAGCATTAACTCGTAGAGGAAAAATTATGAACGGCCTAGCAATGAATTCATTTTGGCAAAATTTTCTCGGACACGCGCCTGATTGGTACAAGAAAACTATTGTCCTATTTTTAGTTATCAATCCTCTTATACTCCTGTTAGCAGGTCCCACTATCACCGGATGGGTGATCGTGCTTGAATTCATTTTTACCCTGGCTATGGCTTTGAAGTGCTATCCACTGCAACCTGGAGGCCTAATCGCAATCGAAGCCGTCGTTTTAGGTATGACGAGTCCCCAAACCGTGTACGACGAAATTCTTGCGGCTTTCCCTGTCATTCTGCTCCTTATCTTTATGGTGGCAGGTATTTACTTCATGAAAGAGTTATTGCTCTTCACCTTTACAAAGATCCTACTGAAAGTTCGATCCAAGATACTGCTGTCCTTGCTGTTCAGCTTCACTGCTGCGTTCTTATCTGCGTTTTTAGATGCTTTGACCGTCACTGCGGTAATCATCAGTGTCGCAGTCGGCTTTTTTTCGGTTTACCACAAGGTCGCCTCCGGTAAACAGTTTACTGATGACCATGAACATGGGAATGACGATTCAATTTTAGAGGCAAATGAAGCCGACCTTGAGGAGTTCAGAGCGTTTCTTAGGAATCTAATGATGCATGCCGCGGTAGGTACCGCTCTTGGCGGTGTCTGCACAACAGTTGGAGAACCCCAAAATCTATTGATAGCAACTTACACAGAGTGGGACTTCATCGAGTTTTTCTTAACCATGGCTCCAGTGACTATGCCCGTTCTGGTAGTTGGCTTGATAACTTGCATCATCCTAGAAATCGTTAAAAAGTTTGGCTATGGCAACGTTTTACCGGAACGGGTCAGAGAAATACTGGTGGAGTTTGATGAACACCAAAGCGAAAGTAGAACATCAAAAGACAATGCGCGACTAGTCATCCAGGCCATTAGCGCCGTATTTTTAGTCTTTGCCCTGGCCTTCCACGTTGCCGAAGTCGGCATAATTGGTCTGACAATAATAGTGCTTCAGACAGCGTTTAACGGAGTCATAGAGGAACATGATCTAGGACACGCGTTTGAAGAAGCTCTGCCCTTCACAGCGCTATTAGTGGTGTTTTTTGGGATAGTCGGGGTGATTCACGATAACCATCTTTTCTCACCAGTAATCACCTGGGTCTTGAGTCTGCCGGAAGCGCAACAACCCGGAATGTTCTATATAGCAAATGGTTTACTATCAGCAATCAGCGATAACGTATTCGTGGCTACGGTCTATATTGGAGAAGTCCATACGGCCTACGCCAACGGAGACATATCAAGAGACTTGTTCGATAAACTCGCTGTAGCGATTAATACAGGAACCAACATTCCCAGCGTGGCAACGCCCAACGGCCAAGCTGCTTTCTTGTTTCTATTAACCTCCTCTGTGGCCCCTTTGATCCGACTATCTTATATGACGATGGTAAAGATGGCGTTACCCTACACAATAACTATGGGTATTACCGGCTATCTCGCAGTCACCTATATATTATAAAGAAGGCTCTTCAAGATTATTTGAAGAGCGCCAAATAGGAGCGCTAGAATTTCTCTCTTCCATGTAGGCAAGAAATTCTTCATGGCTCTTAACTTCGTCCTCACTGGCTTTGACTTCGATAAAACCAGTTAAGCGTTGCTTACTATTGGTACTAAGATTAGTAACTTTGTCATTACGATCTTCCAAATTAGAATCATCTGATAAATCAAACAATCCGCTTTGACCGCCCGTAAGCAGCAAATAAACATCCGAGAGAATCTCGGCATCCAACAAAGCACCGTGCAATACCCTCTGAGAGTTATCAATTGAATACCTTCGACAAAGTGCATCAAGACTATTGCGCTGTCCAGGGTGTTTCTCCCGAGCAAGCACCAGCGAATCGATCACGGAACTTTGATCTTCGATGGATGGCAACCCAAGATCAAGTAATCCAATCTCGTGATTCAAAAAAGCTACGTCAAAAGGTGCGTTGTGGATGATTAGCTCATCACCCTGGAAG
>CAJWGQ010000093.1 GCA_913041025.1 uncultured Gammaproteobacteria bacterium
CTTGGTGGAATAGACATTTGGTGAACGATGTTCAATTGGTTAAAGGACAAAATACCAGAGCTTGGTGCCGGTTCGGTTTTAGGTAGGGAGAGTGATCCGGAGCAAATAGAGGAGTTGGGCGTCTCGCTCAGGCAGTTCAGAAAGGCCGTCAACTCTCGTTTGAACCAGGCACAATCTAGAGGCCAGATAGAGGTTCGTCTAGCGCAAAGAAAGATCGAAGATACAGAACATCTAGTGGCCTTGTCTGGTCTCGATGATGCTTTAGTGACTTTATATCAAAAAGTCGAAACGTGGCCGGAGCGGGTTGTGCAAGCTCATTTCGCTGATGCAGATCTAATCGGTGTCGAGCACGTTGAAGCGACTCAGGAAGAGCTTCGTTTAGGTCGTAATCTTAGAGTCGGATTTTCTTACAAAGGTCGACGCTTTCACGTTAGATATGCTGAAGAGTTTCAAGGGGAGCTAGAGCTTGTTGCGGATGGTGAAAAAGTGTTCGCAATGATCCTGGGTAAGGAGGGCTCTGCTGTTTTTGGTAAGGATGTTACTTTTCTATCGCCAGGTGATTGGATGATCGATTTGATCGAGCTGCAGGAGATGATTAAATGGAGTCGTCGAAGGAAGCAGTCCCGATCGAGTGCCGAGGCCTTCGTTCGAAGGGCGAACGACCTACCTGATGTCGAGACGCTAAAAGAATTTCTGGCCTCTTCTGAGAAAGATCAGTAAGACGACATCTAATTTATAATCGGCGGCAGCACAACAAACCAGATCACAAAGCCCGCCATGGTTAACTCGAAAAAGAAGATTAGCCAAAGACTGTAATACGTTAGCCTCCTCGGTCTGATTCTTTCATCCATGTTGGTGGCTTGTAGCCAAAGAGTTGCGCCACTCTGAATCGGCAAGAATATTGCTGAGGTAAGACCCCCAATCATAATTAATATGACGAAGTTAGGCGCCATCAGATAGAAAAAGAAAGCGATAAAGGGAAGGAACCCCAAGTACCAACGAACGATCGCTTTACGTAGTTTGAGATTAGACCGATCCATAAATTGCATCTCGATGAGGTAGTCAGGAATAAAGCGTCCGCCCGCGCCGACTCCTGATATAACTGTCGAAAATAGAATCACGAATGCACCGATACTAAATAACCACAGAGCCCATTCGCCCAGTGTCTGTGTAAAAATATTGGATAAAGTGCCGATCACCGCCTCGCTTCCTTCCGGTTCCAGTCCCATTTGATTCAAAACCCCAGCACCCAGCACATAGAATGGCACGGTGGCACAGGTCACTATAATCAGACCAAACAAAACATCGGTATGTAGGACTTTCATCCAACCCCTAGCGTGCTTCTCCCAGTCTGGATGGTCACGATTAGACCCTAGGAAACTTGGATAGCCCTTTTCGATCGCCCAATAGGTATAGGCTGATCGATCGCCCGAGGTGGTCCCGGTGTACCCATAAGCGGATAGTGCCAACGCAGCCATTGCGATAAAGGCTGAGAAGTCAGGAGTCATTCCTGTAAGTAACTCTCCGGGAGAGACCTGATATTCCGTGAACTGCATGGCAATAGAGCAGATAAGCGTTGTGATAGTGAATAAGAGCACCAGAGGTAGCATCAGTACCTCTATCCACTTGTAAGATCCGGTACTCAGGATGCCCGCGACAACCACCGCGATGATGCCGGTGCACCAAACTCCGCTTAGCTCAATGTCCATGTTAGATAAAAGAAAAGAAAGCGCTTCTCCCGTGCCTCCAAATATACCGCCGAGTCCGAGGGTTCCAGGTATATAAGCAATGAGCCCTAGCCAGATTGGCCAAGAGATTCGCCAGATGCGACCTGGCAGTCGATTGATCGCTCTTAAATAGGTGTCGCCAGATACTATGGTGTATCTGGCAAGCTCGGCCTGAACAAGCGACTTGCACCAACAAGACAGGACTAGCCACCAGAGAAGTGACCAACCCGCAACGGCACCAAGACTGGTTGTCAGAACTAACTCTCCGGATCCGATGACTGCCCCGGTAACGATTAGGCTGGGCCCTAGATAGCTGAGTCTTCCAGTAAGTGAGGTGGGGGGAGGATGAGCTTCTTCCTCGCGCACGGTATATGGATCTGCGGCATTATCACTCATCTGCTCTGGTCTCTCCCTTTATTTTCCTGACTCCTCATCGCATTTATAACGCGTCTTCAGCTTCTTTGCATGTTTTGTCGGTCGACGAGTTCTGGTAAAACACGGTTTTGAATTATCGAGAGATTTGGATGAGCTCGCACACAATGTTTTGGCCGGATGAAGCAGATCTGCAACGTAGAGACATTGAGATTGAATTCAGAGGCATTAGGTATTTGGGGCATCTGGTTGCTCCGCCAAAGGATGTTGGAGAACGGCCATTAGTATTAGTGATTCACAATTATCAAGGTTTGAAGTTTTTCGATGTGGATGTTGCCGAGTATCTCGCGAGAATTGGATATGTAGGATTGGCGATTGATCTTTATGGCGAGTACGTGCCTGCGGCTGAACGGCTATTTCCTGAGGATTCTAGAAAGGTGGCTGGTTTTCAAAAACTTTGCTTTGACGCGATGGTGAGGCTGGACAGCGACCACGAATTTTTTCGTAGCCTAATTGAAAGTTGGTTGAAGACAGGGTTAGAAGATGAAAGTGTTGACCACTCTGTTGAGCCTGCGGCTATTGGTTACTGTTTTGGTGGCGTGGCTGTTCTCGAGGCGGTCAGAGCAGGATTAGGTCTTAGCGGAGTGGTGTCTTTTCATGGGCTATTACAAACAGGGGAGGATCCTAATCCGGCACACTTCGGTGCCGTCCGTCCGCCCGTGAAATACTGTGGTAATCAATACAACACGAAAACGGTGGTGTTGATTGAGAACGGGGCTGAGGATCAACTGGTACCAGACAAGAGCAGAGAAAGGTTTTTTAAAGAGATGGATGAAGCTGGCGTCGATTGGGTTTTTCATCATCATGCCAAAACACCCCATGGTTTTGCGTTGCCGCCTTCTCTGGGACCACCTGGGAGACTTTACGAGCCTGCCGATCGAAGGTCGACACAAAATATGCTTGCGCTGTTCAGAGAGATTTTTCCTGAGGTCACTCAGAATACCGTCCTTCGAAATGCGGCCGGGACGATTATCCCTTAGTGTGGTCTTTATCGGCCAAGGATTAGATGTGTATCTCTTCTGGGTCATTTTAAGTGGTCCAATCCGAAACTTGTGAATCAAATGGGTTGCCAAGGTAGTCATTGATCAGTTTGATTTGGGTTTCTTTGACTACTTGCCCGGTTGTTATGGGTGTCAATATCACGGTATCTTGATCTCAAAATCGATTGATAAGGAAAGGGAAGTATGAAAATTGGAGTGTTTGCGACGTTTATGTCGCCCATAGCGAATACACAAATGATCATGGATTTTGGGCGCCGCGCAGAAGAAATAGGATTGGACTCCGTTTGGTTAGGAGAACATGTTGTTTTATTCAATGAAATGGAATTTCCCTATCCTGGCTCGCCGGATGGCAAGATTCCTGTTCCTGAAGGTGGTGGTCTGCTGGAGACGGTGGCAACCTTTGGAGTGTTGGCTGCAGCTACTACCAAGTTGAGGCTTGGTACCGGAATAGCTTTGGTGCCTCAGAGAAACCCGATATACACAGCTAAAGAATTTGCGACCTTAGATTACTTGACGAATGGGCGAATGGATTTAGGAGTAGGAGTTGGATGGTGTAAAGAAGAAGTGATCGCGTGTGGCTACGATTGGTCAACACGCGGGAAGCGCTGTGATGAGTTTTTGGAATTGTTTCAAAAACTGTGGACTGAAGATGAAGTGTCTTACGAGGGAAAGTTTTTGTCGGTAGAGAAAGTCCGTTTAGATCCAAAACCTGTCCAAAAACCTCATTTGCCAATTATTGTTGGTGGCTACGCTGATGCGGCTTATCGAAGAGCCGCGCGGTTCGGAGCGGGTTGGTATGGCTTTAACACCGACCCCGAGGCTTCTTTAAAAGCTATGAACCGATTGGATAGTTTTTTAGCTGAAGCAGGTCGGGAGCGGGGAGATGATTTTGAAATAATCATCACGCCTCCTTATCAAGTGAACGCAGAAATGATTGAGCAGTACGCGCAGATCGGCGTTGATAGGATTGTGGTGCAGTTAGGCGGTCAACGGCCAGAGCAAATCGACAAGCGTTTTGCGATGCTTGAGTCGCTGGTTCGCGAATGTGGCTAAAGGTCTGATGTTCGTCGAAGTGCGGATTTAACGATAACCCGTTTGACGCTTGATGTCTTCGGTTCTCAGGGAGATGAGGCCTCCTATGATAATGAGGCCTCCGCCGAGCCAGACGAATAGATCTGGAAGCTCACTCCAAATCAGCCAGGACGCTATGGCCGCCCAGATTAAATTCGAATACTCAAGAGGCGCGATGGCTCCTGCTTGGGAGTATTTGTACGCGAGCGCGGCAAAGTATTGCGTCAGCGCTCCAAATAAAGCCATCAAAATATAGAGTGTCCATTCTACTGCACCGGGATTGAGCCATTCACCATATACCAGCATGCCTGCCACTAAAATGCTGATAGGGGTTGTGTAGAAACCGAGAACCGATGGGTCGATTCTGTCGCTCAATTGCCGGTTGGAAATACTTAAAAGTGCCCAGCAAACCATTGAACAAAGAATCGCGATCATTGCGGGTTGGACTTCGAATTCTGATGGATTGAGCATGACCAGGACCCCGCTAAAAGCGATGCTAACGCCAATCCACCTTTTGATTGCGATGCGCTCTTTTAGGATTACGTTGGCCGCAAGCACGATCAGCACAGGTGAAATGTAAGCCAGCATCAGCGCGGTTACTAGGTCCAGGTAGGCTAAACCGAAGAAGAAACCAAATTGAACCCCAACGGTCAGTAGGCCTCTATACAATTGCCAACCCCAGAGCGGGCTAGCTAGCTGATTGGTTGTTTTTTGCTGGAAGCATATGGCGTAGGCAAAAGGAATCGCGAAAAGCGATCTCAGAAAAACGATCTGTGCGGTGCTAAAATCCTCTGTAAGCAGTTTGGCTATTACGTCTATACTGGCAGCAAACAGCATGGCCAAGCACAAGTACCAGGCCCCTGCTCGGCGATCGATTGATTGAGTTGGGGAAATTCCCATCGATTAAGTTTTTGCTTCTAATCTGGATTTAAAAGGGCATCGATCATAACGTAACCTGATAAGAAACCGATAGAGAAAGTAGTATCAGTTTAAAACTGCGCAAAGGTCATTGCCCGATGTTATGTTTAGCGATTCGGAATTCACGGGAAAGGAGTTAAAAATGGATATCGAAGAAGGCACGGTTAAAACGGGTCGTCACACCAGCGGTTATTTAGCTTGTGGGCCATCTTCAGGGCCAAGAGTCTATTTTGTGCACGGGTGGCCTGAACTGTCCCTCAGTTGGAGGCATCAGCTTTATGCCCTGGGCAATGTTGGTTTCAGAGCCATTGCTCCTGACATGCGGGGCTATGGAAAATCCAGCGTCTATGATTCTCATGGGGATTATGCGCAAACAGAAATCGTCGAAGACATGCTAGAGCTGCATGAGGCGACGGGCGACGGTAAGGCTGTATGGGTAGGCCATGACTGGGGGTCACCGGTAGTATGGAATATGGCATTGCACCACCCGCAAATTGTTCACGGTGTCGCGAGCCTTTGCGTTCCCATGGGGTTTGAGGAGGGGGTCGAGGCTTTGATTCCTCACGTGAACAGAGATATCTATCCTCAAGCGGAATATCCCAAAGGTCAGTGGGATTATCAGTACTTTTATCAAGAATCATTTGAGGTGGCGCAGAGTGAGATGGAAGTAGACCCTTATCGTCTGGTGAAGGCTCTGTTCCGTAAAGGTAGCCCTGAAGGAGTGGGTAAACCGGCAGGTACAGCGGTTACTCGGAAAAATGGTGGCTGGTTCGGACAGGATGGACCGCCTGACCTACCGATTGACCTCGACGTCATTTCTTCCGAGGATGCAAAGACCTTTGCGGCTGCGCTTAGCCGAAACGGCTTTTTTGGCGCCAATTCCTGGTATATGAATCACGATAAGAACTACGCTTACTCCCAAGAATTGTCAGGAGACAAAAGATTGGACATGCCTGTTCTCTTTTTCCACGGCGAATACGATTTCGTTTGTCAGACTGTTAACTCGACGCTAGCTGAGCCAATGCGCGAAAATTGTCCGGATCTGGTTGAGATATACGTTAAAGCTGGGCACTGGATGGCGCAGGAAAAACCAATGGAAGTTAATGCCGGCCTTATGAAGTGGCTGGCCGGAACTGCAGACTACTGGGTTAACTAGTGGTTTCTAGGTTCTTAATCGAAGGAGTCGAATCAGTTCTTCGTTGATCGTACCACCTGTCAAATTTAACTAACAAAGGTGGTAGGAAAAAGAGATCCAGTATCAAGGCCATCACAATGATTGGCGTAAGCATTTGGGCGACGCTCTGAAAATATATGGTGCTGGAAAAAACTAGGATACAAGTTCCAATAGCCAAAGCTAAGGTCGTGATTGTTATGGCAGAACCCGCTCGTTCCAGAGAATATTGGACTGCTTCTTCTGGATTGAGACCGTCTTTTTTGGCGCGAATGTATTTGCTCAGGACGTGGACCGAGTCGTCAACGACCAAACCAATACTGATCGAGAAGAGCATTAGAATATAAGGACTTAATTCTCCTACCAATAACCCCCAAACACCGAAAACGATGGTGGCAGGAAATAGGTTCGGAATGATGCTTAATAGACCATAACGCAAACTTTTGAGCCCGATTATCATGGTCAAGGTGATAAAGGCGAAACTCAGGCTGAAACCTTGTAGTAGTTCTACTGTGATTTTTGTGTTTAGGCGAGCAAACAGAATGCTGTTGTCGCCATGTAGGACTTTATATTTTTTCGATATGTTGTCAGCAATCCAGGTGTCAATACGCTCATTGAAAGCGATGAGCTCACGATTAGAGAGGTTTGATGTGCCAACGATAAATCGGACAGCTGAATAATCGGAGTTGAAAATCGGTTGTAAGCTTGGCTCTATTTCCTGAATCAGTTGATATCCAACCAGGTAATCGATGATCTGGAGTTGGTCGGTGGGTAATCTATCGTAAGCTTCGTCGTCGTCATGTTCATCTTTATTTCTGCTGCGCAGGTAGTCGGTGTAGGTTGTTACGAAACTGGCCTCGGGTTGTTGCTCCAGCCAGATTGCCAGCTCATTCACTTCTTGCAGGAAGTCCACCTGCGTGATTCCGTAATATTCGTTGCTGTCGATGCTATAGGCTAGGGCTTGATCGTTGCCGATTTTTTCTTTAAGTAACTCGTAGACCAGGTGGAAATCCGAATCCTCATCGATAAAGGCAAACCGATCAAAGTCGAGTTTGTTTAAAGGCAGTAGAGCGAGAGTACTTATGATGATGACGGCGCCCACTCTAAAGGTCAGGTTTCCATGATTTGCGACGATTTTCTTGATTTGTTCAATGAACGCTTTGACCCCAAGAGGACGAGGTATTTTGTTAGTCGGCAGTAAGAGAATCAGCGTGGGTAACAAGAATATCGAGATCACATAGGCCCAACAAACGCCGATAGCAACGAGGTTGCCAAATCCGTAAATACCAGGTGATGACGAGTAGTTTAGGCTTAAAAACCCCATAGCTGTGGTGATGGTCGCAAGCGTTACGGGTCGTAAATTAATCTCGAGGCTTTTTCTCATTGAGTCCAATTTGGCGAGTCCTTGATGCAGTCCTTGAACATAGGCGGCCAAAATATGTATCCCGTCTGCTATTGCCACGACCACAACGACTAAAGGACCAAGGCTCGAAATCTGATTCAGTGGAATTTCTAGCCATCCGTAGGTTCCTAAAGTCGCGCCGAAGGTCGCCGCTGCGATACTCAGCAGTGCGATCGAAAAAGAGAAAGACTTCAAGCAAATCCAAAAAAGGGCCAGACCTAGGCCAAAAGCGATACCGTATAGCATGTTGTCCGCTTCTCTTGAATCAAGACTTGCCTTTTCAAACAGAGGTCCGCCCACAGCGAAAACTTGGGTGTTTGGGTATTTGGCTCTCAGTGAGTCACGAAGCGCAAGGATAGAATCCGCGACCTCAACCCTCGATTCTTGGGTGTCTTCGTTGTCCTTATAGCGAATATTGGCTAGTGCGAGTTGACCGTCAGAGGACAGTATGCTTTTGGTCAGGTCTTCGTCCGCCAGCGCGATCGATTTTATCTCTTGGATCTTTTCTTCATCGACCGATTCGAGCGCGGGGACCAGATAATCCCTTCCATAAGAATCTTGATCAATTGCGCTCATCCGAAAATTGATCAAAGATTGAACTGAAACCGCGTGTTTAACTTGAGCAAAACGACGGTTCAACTCAGCCATGGCGGTTAGCGTTTCTTTGTTGAATACGCCCTGGGAGCCAGATTTAAAAGCAAAAAGCACGCCGGTGGTGGGAGGGAAATCTTCGCGAGCTTGTTTAACTTCTTCTCGATAGGGATCGTCTTCGCTTAGCAGCGTTTGATCCGTGGCTTCCATGGATGCGTGCTGTGCTCCAAAGCTCATGAACATCGTTATGATCAGTGTTGTTAGCGCAAGGAGGTAGCGCCGGGCTATGAGTTTCTCGACCCAATTTTCCATGCTTTTATTTAATCTGTTAGTGAAAAAAATCAGGAGCACGGTATCCTAAACCAGTGCTAACTTAATTTCACATGGAAAATTTATGAAGGCTTTGAACGTTGCAGTTTTTTGGTTTTGGCTTTTATTGAGTTCGGCTTTATTGGCTGATATTGACCAGAGTGTGGACGATTTTGCTCTGCTAGATCATACGGGAAAGTTTCATCAGCTTTCCTATTACGGAGACCAGCGTGGGATTGTTTTGTACAGTCACGGGGTTGAATATTCTGGCGCAAATTCTGACATCGATCGATTTGAAAAACTTCAATCCCAATATGGTGATGATCAAGTTGTGTTTTTTATGATCAATACTTTCTCCCAGGATTCACGAGATTCAGTCGCAGAGCAGATGAGAAATAAAGAGGCGAGCGTGCCTGTGCTGCTGGATGAGACGCAGATCGTCTCTCGAGATCTTTCTATCTCGAGGTTGGGAGAAGTTTTAGTTATTGATGCAGAGAATAGACGCGTGCTTCACCGTGGGGACATCGATGGTTTGGAGGCATCGTTACAGAAAGTACTTGCTGGTCAAGATTCTGAGCCGAAGGGAAATTCAAGCCTAGGTCCTGAAATTGTGTTTGAGTCATCTTCTGATGAAAAAGACTCGGTCTCCTACACCGATGAAGTGGTTCCGATTTTAAAAGAAAACTGTGTGAAGTGTCATAGGGAAGGGGCCATTGCGCCATGGGCTATGTCCAGCCATCAAATGATCAAAGGATTTTCTCCGATGATTCGGGAGGTCGTTTTGACTCAGCGTATGCCTCCTGGACAAATAGACCCGCATGTCGGAAGACCTATAGAAAATGTACCCGGTTTGACGATCGAAGAGCGAAAACGTTTGGTCCGTTGGATTGACTCAGGATCCCCCAAAGATGGTAATTCCGATCCGTTAACAGATATCGAGGCTGAGGTTCAAAAGTTCAGTCTTGGTGAGCCGGACATCGTGTTGGAGGTTCCTTCTCAATCAATCCCTGCGACTGGAGTTATTGATTATCGTTATGTGCCTGTGCCTTTGAACCTAGATGAAGACGTTTGGATAAGTGGCATGGAATTTTTGCCGGGAGATAGAGAAGTACTGCACCATGTGATTGCTTATTTGACGAGCCCAGCTGATAAAACGGCGAAGGCCAGTTCAGCTGGCTCAGGGCAGAACATCGCTGGCTTTGCGCCTGGTAGACAGCCCGATTACTTCGGTGAGGATAGCGGTCGACTGATTCCGCGCGGATCGAATTTGCTATTGCAGATGCATTACACCACCTCGGGACGAGAGGCGGTGGATGCGACCAAGGTAGGTATCTTTTTGCATAAAAAGCCGCCTGCTTATGTGATGTCTGGAGACGTCGTTGGGCAACGTAGATTTATGATTCCGCCCGGGGCTAAAGAACACAAACTAGAGGCAACGCAGGAGATTGAGCGAGACGCGCTTCTCTATCAGTTTACCCCTCACATGCATTTTCGAGGGAAATACATGAGCTACGAGGCCTTCTATCCCGATGGAAGCTCTGAGGTGCTGCTGTCCGTTCCAAAATACAATTTTAACTGGCAATACAGTTATCGTCCTCAAGAGCCGATATTCTTACCCGCAGGGACTAAGTTGGTTGCGAAAGGAGCAATGGACAACTCGGATCGTAATCCTGCAAACCCGGACTCATCTAAACCTGTTTTCTTTGGACTGCAAACCATGCATGAAATGTTTTTTGGTTTTGTCACGCTTCGTTATATAGGGGACACACCTGATTCGGATCCTTCGGCCGTTGCACAAGTAAGCGTCAGCGCCGTTATGGATTAAAGGTATTTTTCTTGGGGTGTTTTGTGGTTAAGGCCCGATCAAAGCAGATGATGGGTTTATCGGTTTTCGACCGAATTTCGTCCGGTTGAGCATGTTGTAGCTTTAAGCAGGCTGGGAGATATATTTTTGAGGGGGGGACTATGCTTGAGAGATTGCTAATCGCCAATAGGGGCGAGATCGCCATTAGGATCGCGCGCACTGCATCGGATATGGGCATAAAAACGGTGAGCGTGTTTTCAGAAGACGATCATCTATCTTTGCATACTCGTCATAGTGAGAGCGCCGTTAATTTAGGACAAGCTGGCGTCGCGGCCTATCTCAATGCCGAAAAC
>CAJWGQ010000094.1 GCA_913041025.1 uncultured Gammaproteobacteria bacterium
GAAGGTCTATTGAGCGCTTTCCATTGATCAAACTATAGCCGAGATCATCAATAACAATAGCGAGCTGACGAGAGAATGAAGAAGTGGAATAAACCAGCAGAGCCAGCACTAACAGCAAAACGAAGCTTCTCATTTGGCTGTGAACCATGGTTCTGGATCTATCGGCTCCCCTCTATGCCTAATTTCAAAATAGATTCCAGGTTCCTTTTGAGCGCCGCTATTCCCGGCCTCTGCAATGAGTTCACCACTCTCTACTTGATCGCCCTTTGTTTTAAATAGTGCTTCGGCGTTTCCGTAGAGGCTCATGTAGTTATTGCCGTGATCGACGATTAACAACAACCCAAATCCCCTTAGCCAATCAGAAAACACTACTTCTCCGGTGTGGATAGCCTGGACTGGAGTACCTGCAGGAGCGCTAATTTCTAAGCCTTGTGACGCTAAAATATCTTCTTTCTTTTTTTCACCAAACCGTTTTGAGATTTTCCCGTTCAAAGGTTTGATCAAAGGGGTCTTGAAATCTTGAAAATCGGATTTCTCCAGATCAGGTGGTTCCGGGAGAATTTCTTGTACTAACTTTTCTAGTGTTTTTCTCTCGAGTCGGAGCTGTTGGTAGCGGAGTTCTTTGTCTTTTTTAGTTGCTTCGATTTTATCGATTAATAACAGGCGCTCTTTCGCCTGATCCTGGAGCTTCTTCAGAGATTGATTTTTTTTCTTGATGGTTTGTTGAATATTTTCACCTAAATCTGTGGTCTTCTTGGCGTTCGCTTCAAGGTCATTTAATGAATTTTCATAATCGTTTAGAAGTTCCAGAGTTGCTTGAGTTATATAGCTGTTAAAACGCATTATTTGATCAAATCGATCGATGGACTCGCCTTCAAGTAATTTCTTTAGAGGTGAGCTTTTTTGTAATTTGTATGTGTTTTTAATGTGTTCAAAAAGAGTCCGAGATAATTCTGAGTGTCTGTTTTTTAGTTCGGCTTCCCTTTCTTTCAGTTTTTCGAGCGACTGCTCGGATTTATCAAGCTTTTGATTGTTTGCCGAGATACTCTTCTTTAATGCCTGCACCTCTAAATCTGCGAGTTTCAGCTCTCTGAGCCAATCTTGCTTTAACCTTTTATTTTTCGATAACCATGCTTCAATTGCCTGAAGTTCTTTTCCGACCTGTCCTAGTCGTTGATTTTCTGATTGCGCGAGCCCGTTGTTTAAAAGAGTCAGTATGGCTATCAATATGACAGCAACAGCTTTAGTCAACACCTGCGCTAAATGGTGATGATGACTAGTGAGGTTAGCTTTTTTCAAACAGAGGCTGTCCAGTCATTTCCTCGGGGATGTCGATGTCCATTAGCTTCAATATGGTGGGCGCGATGTCGGACAAAGAACCATTTTCGTCAATTGCGGTTAGGGGCTCTTTGCTCACGCAAATGAAGGGCACAAGGTTGTTGGTGTGAGCTGTGTGTTCCTCCTGAGAATTTGGATCTCGCATTTGTTCGGCATTTCCATGATCGGAGGTGACAAGCATTTGATCACCGCCCTCAGTTAAAGCGAGTTCTAGTTTTCCGAGGCACTCGTCAAGAACCTCAACAGCCTTGATGGTAGGCTCAAGCTTGCCGGTATGGCCGACCATGTCTCCGTTGGCGTAATTAGCAATAATCAAGTCAAATTCTCGAGACTTAATCGACTCGATTATTTTATCCGTGATCTCTGGAGCGCTCATTTGAGGTTGGAGATCGTAGGTCTCCACTTTTGGAGAAGGAATAAGCACTCTTTTTTCACCTATAAAGGGTTTCTCCTGCCCACCAGAAAAAAAGAACGTAACGTGTGCGTATTTTTCTGTTTCCGCAATTCTAAGTTGAGACATATTCAGATTGCTGAGGTATTCGCCTAGGGTATTTGTGTGGCTCTCTCGGTCAAAAATTGCAGGGAGATTAATGTCCTCTGCATATCTGGTTAGCGTAGCGGCCTCCGCAGGTATTTCATAGTTAACCCGACTAAAGTTCTTAAAGGTTTCATCTGTGAGGCTCCTCGAGATCTGACGTGCTCGGTCGGCTCTGAAATTCATAAACAGGATTGAATCACTGGGTCCGATTTTCTGCTCATTGGCCTTGGTTTGTTTTATTACCGTCGGACTAACGAACTCGTCGCTTTCGCCGCGATCATAAGCTTTCATTAATGCCTCTTTAGCGGAACTCGCGTGAATGGCACTTTCTCCTAAGGCGATCGCTTTAAAAGCCAGTTCTATGCGATCCCAGCGCTGATCACGATCCATGGCATAAAAGCGGCCTGACACGGTCGAAATTTGACCGACCCCGGTTTCCTTCAATAGTTTTTCTAGTTTGGATAGATTCTTCTCGGCTGATTTTGGGGGCGTATCACGGCCGTCTAGAATGGCGTGAATTCTCAGGTCATTGATTTTTTTCTCTTTACACAGTTGAATGGCAGCGTGTATCTGGTTTTCATGGCTGTGTACTCCACCGTCTGAGAGTAGCCCTATTAAATGTAATGCTGATTTCTTATTGATTGATTGATCAATAAGGTTCAGCAGGATTGGGTTTTGCTGAAATTCTCCGTTTTCAATGGCTCGGTTTATCCTCGGTAAGTCTTGATAAATGACTCGTCCTGCGCCTATTGTCATATGGCCTACTTCGGAATTACCCATCTGTCCTTTGGGTAGTCCGACAGACTCCCCTGACGTTTCTATCAGACAGTTTGAGTAACGGTTGAGAAAATCCGACCAAATAGGGGTATGCGCCATTGCGATCGCGTTGTTTGATTCTTCTTCACTAAATCCGAAACCATCCAGTATGACTAGTAATGTAGCAGGTCGAACGTGAGGCAACATTTCATCCTAAGGACTTCGTAGGGCCGAAATTCTAGCAAATTTTTTATTGCAGCAAGTGTATAATTCAAGATCTCCGCAGCTTATTGGAAGCCTCAATGGAACAGCTCTTCACCTTTATTGGAAACCATCCCTTTTTGGTGAGTTTGTTTGCTGTACTGTTATTTTTCTTTATCCGTAACGAACTGGTGCGAGGTGGCCCCGCGATCGCTACTCAAGATCTGGTGTCGTTAGTTAATCAGGAAGAAGCGGTTGTTCTCGATGTAAGACCTAAGGAAGAGTTTTCTGAGGGCCACATCGTTGGGGCGATTAATATTCCCTACGATAAGTTAGACGATCGTTATCCCGAACTGAATCGATATAAAGAAAAGGCTATGGTTGTCGTCTGTAAAATGGGATCACATTCCGGTGCTGCAGGCTTGTTGTTAAAGAAGCAGGGTTTTGAAAAGGTGAGCAGGTTGCGGGGTGGTATTATGGAGTGGCGAGGTCAAAATTTGCCGGTGACTAAAAAATGAGCGAAGACAATATCGAAAATCAGGAATCCATTCCCGTGAAATTAATTTTGGAGAGAATATTTTTAAAGGATGCGTCCTTCGAATCCCCAAGCTCTCCGTCAATCTTTGAATCTGTTTGGAAACCTGATTTAAAGGTCGACATCAATACCAAAGCGAGCAGCCTAAGTGAGAATCGACATGAAGTCGTGCTGCGTATCACAATTGACGCAACAACAGAGGGAGATAAACCCGGGTTCATAGTAGAAATCCAGCAAGCCGGTATCTTTCTGATAGAGGGTGTTTTTGGAGATGAATTGAGAAAAGTCCTAGGCGTTGCGTGTCCAACGACTTTGTTTCCGTATTTGCGAGAATCGGTTGATTCCTTAATTGTAAAAGGAGGGTTCCCCGCGATAAATCTGGCGCCTATAAATTTCGAAATGGTTTTTGACGAAGCGTTAAAGCAAAGTAAACAAAGAGAAACTGTTACGCATTAGAATTATTGCAAAATCCAAACTGACGCCAGGCTTCATAAATAGCTATAGAAACGCTATTCGAGAGATTTAGACTTCGGGAGTCCTTTTGCATCGGAATTCTTAAAACGCGATCTGAGCCAATTTGTTTTAACAGTTTTTCATTTAAGCCTTTTGTTTCTGGACCAAAAATTAGGGAATCTTGAAGCGTAAATTGAAATGAAGTGTATTGGAGTGCACCTTTTGTAGAAAAAGCGACCAATTTTCTCGCTGGGTGTTTGTCTAGATAATCTTCTAGAGATTGGTGTATCTGAACCTGAGTATACTGGTGATAATCTAAGCCCGCTCGTCTTAACTTTTTGTTGTTCCATTCGAATCCAAGCGGCTCAATTAGGTGTAGGCTAGCTCCCGTGTTAGCGCAAAGCCTTATTATATTTCCAGTGTTTTGTGGAATCTCAGGATTATGAAGAATGATATCTAGGGGCACAGACCCACCTTAAATTATAGGTCTAGCTCTTGTAATTTTCTGGTCAACGTATTCCTGCCCCACCCAAGCAGCTTTGCGGCCTCTTGCTTCTTGCCATTAGTTTTTTGTAGCGCACTTTCAATCATGATTCTTTCGAATATAGGATTAGCAACATCCAAAAGTGGCTCCGAAGACTGTTTTTCTAGGTAGGCAAGCGCCCAAAACTTTAAAGACTTTTCCCAATCGTGGTTATTCAAGTCAACGGGATCATTGAATAGTTCAGGGGGGAAATCGGACTTAAGAATTTGACGCGTACTCCCCATTACATGCAACCAGCGACAGGTGTTTTCCAACTGCCGGACATTTCCTGGCCACTGAAGCAGAGTCATGAACTTTTCGGCTTCTGGAGAGAGTCGCTTAGGCTCGTCATTTAGTTCTTTGGCGGTCTGTTCTAGAAAGTGCTGAGCCAATAATGGAATATCGACTCGTCGTTCAGATAAGGGCGGGACATGCACACGTATCACGTTCAAGCGATGAAAGAGGTCCTCACGAAAGGATCCTTGGCTTACCAGATTTTCCAAATTTTGATGTGTAGCGGCTATGATCCGCACATTTACTTTAACCGTTTGGTGTCCGCCGACTCTATAAAATTCAGATTCCGACAAAACTCTCAAGAGACGAGTTTGAGCTGAGGCAGGCATATCACCTATTTCGTCTAAAAATAGGGTGCCACCGTTAGCTTGCTCAAAGCGGCCTATTCTTTGGTTATTGGCGCCAGTAAAAGCTCCTTTTTCGTGGCCAAATAATTCACTTTCCACGAGCTCATCCGGTATAGCTGCTACATTTAGTGCGATAAAGGCCTTGCCCGCTCGCGGACTGTGTCGATGAATCGAATTCGCGACGAGTTCCTTGCCTGACCCAGAGGGCCCTGTTATCAACACTGATACGTTTGTTGACGATAGGCGGCCAATAGCTCTAAAGACCTCTTGCATAGCAGGTGCTTTGCCTATTATTTCAGGTGTGGGCTCCGTGCTAGTTAATTGTTTCTCCTGATTTTCGTTGGCGTGCACTATTGCTCTTCTGACCACGGCCACGACTTCGTCTACATCAAAAGGTTTTGCAAGGTACTCGAAGGCTCCTTTTTCGAAGCTATTAACGGTTGTATCTAGATCTGAATGAGCAGTCATTACTATGATGGGGACGTTAGGGTGGCTTTCGTTAACCTTTTCAAGAAAATCTAGGCCGGACATACCATCCATTCTTATATCAGTAAGAATCGCAAGTGGATTTTCAGTATGTAAATGATGCATAGCCTGATCAGCGGTGTTGAATGCGGAAATCGGTATGCCTGCCTTGCTCAAGGCACGGTCTAGTACCCATCTTATTGACTGATCATCGTCTATCACCCATACATTTTCGGTCATTGGTTTTCCCCAGCATTGAAACTACGAGCCTGAGTGAATGGAAGATGTATAAGAAATTTGGTCATTCCTGGTTTGCTCTCCACTTGAATAGATCCTTGGTGTTGGGCTAAGACCGTTTGGGCGATGGATAATCCGAGCCCCGAGCCTGATGGCTTGTCGGTTATCATTGGGAAAAAGATCCGCTCAGCCATCTCTGGTGCTATTCCGGTTCCGTTATCGATAATTTCTATTTTTAAAACGATTTTATGTCTGAGGGCTCCTATCGTAAATTGTCTTGCAGACCTTATCCTAATCGTGATTCTTGGGTTACCAATATTGGCGGTCGCTTCATTCGCGTTTTGGATTATGTTTAGGATCGCTTGAATAAGCTGGTCTTTATCCGATTCGAGGTCAGGAAGGCTGGGGTCGTAGTCCCGATCCCATTGAATTCTTTTTGGATTTTCTGCCTCTATGATTTGGATGACCCGTTCAAACACCTCATAAATATTGGTGGACTTAAAATCGGTCAGTTTGTTTGGTCCTAACATCCGATCTACTAGAAGACTTAGTCTCTCGGCTTCACTTACGATGATTGATGTGTATTCCCGCAGTTCAGTGCTTGGAAGTTCTTTATCTAGCAGTTGAGCTGCCCCCTTTATACCTCCTAGTGGGTTTTTGACTTCGTGAGCAAGGCCCTTTATCAATCTTCGAGTGGTTTCTTGTCTGACCATTGTTTGGTCATCTTTATCGATGTTCTGGAGCCTATTGAGTGGTTGAATTTCGATTAACAATCCCTTGGGACTCTCAAGAAGATTAACGGTAAAGTCGACGGTCGCGCTGGGCTGGTCAGGCAGCAGTAGCTCAATTCCCCGACGAGTAAAAGGTTGTTTATTTTCTATGGCGTTTCGCAGTTCCGGGATAAGGTTTTCTGTGCCAAGTATAAGGTCTTTAAATGGCTTGCCGCAGGCCTTTGTTTTTGAGGTATGCATCAACAATTCAGATGCTGTATTGATCATTTTTATGTTTAACTTCGAGTCGAGCACTACTATGCCGGTAATTAAGCTATCGAATACTTGCGCATATTTACTCATATTTTCTTGTAGCTCTGTAAAAACACCTTTTTTGAAAGGATTCCTCGTAAGCAGACATCTCTTTTTTTCTCTTATATGTTTTTGGCAACTAGAAATTTACACTAAAGCTTGGTCAAAAGCGTTATCGGGGTATTCAACAAGGACACTGCAATGTTCGAAAAAGGTGCCTCTCGGAGGCACCCTTTCATGACTGCTAGTTTACGTTAGCGCTTCTTTGGTTGTTTTTATAATCGCAGCTGCCACTTTGTAGGGATCAGCATTTGAAGCGGTTCGACGATCTTCTAGTCGGCCTATCCAACCATCTTCCTTTGTTGTCACAGGAATTCTTATTGATGCACCTCTGTCCGAGACTCCATAGCTGAAAGTGTCTATCGATTGCGTTTCGTGATCACCAGTTAATCTCTGGTCATTGTCTGCCCCGTAGATACTGATATGACGTTCTATATTCTTGCCAAAATTCTCGCAAATTTTGGTAAAGGTTTCTTCTTTGCCGGATTCTCTCATTTCACCATTTGAAAAATTTGCGTGCATACCAGAACCATTCCAGTCTAGCGGTCCAAATGGTTTTGGGTGCCAATTGATGGAATAACCATATTTTTCTCCGGTTCTTTCCAAGAGATATCTAGCGAGCCAGGTTTCATCTCCTGCGGTTTTAGCACTTTTAGCAAAAACCTGGAATTCCCATTGACCTGCCGCAACTTCGGCATTTATGCCCTCTACGTTTAAGCCAGCGTCTAAACAAAGGTCTAAGTGATCGTCTACACAATCTCTTCCAAAGGCATTCTTTGCTCCAACAGAGCAGTAGTAAGGACCTTGGGGCGCAGGGAAACCATTTTCTGGAAAGCCCGGAGGTAGATTTGTGTCAACGTCCCAAAGGAAATACTCCTGTTCAAATCCGAACCAGAAATCGTCATCGTCATCGTCGATGGTTGCTCTTCCGTTCGATTCATGTGGTGAACCATCTGCATTTAGAACTTCCGTCATAACAAGGTATGCATTGGTCCTTTCAGGGTCAGGTATTATATAGGCAGGCTTAAGTAGGCAATCCGAACTACCGCCTTCTGCTTGTTGAGTCGAGCTACCATCGAATACCCACATGGGGCACTCTTCGAGAGTACCACCAAAATCCGATTCAACTCGAGTTTTGCTTCGTAAGCTCTGAGTAGGCTTGTATCCATCAAGCCATATATATTCAAGTTTTGATTTCATCTTGTATGTTCTCCTAACATCTTCTAACCAGCGGTTAACACCAGAAACGAAGCAGTCCCCAGTATGGTCGCTTCCCCTTTTTGCTGTCACTGTATAAAAGCAATTTATGTGCCAGCGAGATAGGCTGTAACTCATTGATCTCCGATCCTTTTTTCGAATTAATGCACTAAATAAGTGCATATCAAGTTAGTAGCCTCACTATGAGTTCATTTTGGTGCAATTTGATTCAATATACAAATTTCATTCACTTTACGATTGATCGGGATGATGGTGCGCCCTTGCTATTCAAAAACCAGTATAAAAAATTAAGGCCCTCTGCACTTGTGCGTTGAACTAGAATACTTTTTCGACGAGTAATGACTCCAATCCGCAAGATATTAAGGCGACAGCGCGTTTTTGTTCAGACATAATCGCGGGTTTTTAGCTCGGTAGGTAGTAAAGCCATTGTCTGATCAGAATGTTAGGAACATTGCGATTATCGCGCATGTTGATCACGGTAAGACCACTCTAGTGGATTGTTTGCTTCAACAAACAGGCTTGCTAAAGTCCAGTCAGCCTGAACGTGTTATGGACAGTAATGATTTGGAGAAAGAAAGGGGAATAACCATTCTTTCGAAAAATACAGCGATTGAATACCGTGAACATTTGATCAATATCATTGATACGCCTGGACACGCGGATTTTGGTGGGGAAGTAGAGCGTATTTTGTCAATGGTTGATGCTGTTTTGCTCGTAGTAGATGCGGTTGAGGGTCCAATGCCGCAAACACGTTTTGTCACTCAAAAAGCTTTCGGCTTTGACTTAAAGCCGATTGTGGTCGTTAATAAAATTGATCGGAAAGAGTCTGAACCAGATCGCGTTATTAATGAAGTATTTGATCTCTTTGATAATCTTGGAGCGACGGAAGAGCAACTAGATTTTCCTATGGTCTATACTTCGGCTATTTCTGGTCAAGCTGGGGTTGATCCAGAGAATCTCGAAGACAGTATGTCGCCATTGTTAGACATGATTGTCCATGAAGTAGCTCCACCAGGTTTGTCACGTGAGGGTCCCTTTCAAATGCAGATTAGTGCTTTGAACTACTCTTCTTACGAAGGCGTCATGGGCATAGGGCGAGTGAGTCGGGGTCGAATAAATAGAAATTCAAATGTTATATTGGTAGACAGAAAAGGCCAACAACGTAAAGCACGGCTTCTTAATATTTATGGGTATAGGGGACTAGAAACCGTCTCTCGAGATACTGCGGCCGCAGGAGATATAGTTTGTATTTCTGGTGTCGATGAATTGGGTATATCGGATACTTTGTGTGCTCCCGAATTGGTTGAGCCTCTCCCCCCTCTCACAGTTGACGAACCAACGTTGACGATGCTGTTTAGAGTAAATACATCGCCCTTAGCTGGCAAAGAAGGTAAATACCTAACAAGTAGACAGATACGAGAACGTTTATTTACCGAAGCGTTGCATAATGTCGCGCTACTGGTAGAAGAGACTGAAGATCCGGATTGTTTTAAAGTTTCTGGACGGGGAGAGTTACATCTATCAATACTAATAGAAACCATGCGTAGGGAAGGGTTTGAGTTTGCCGTTTCGCGCCCTCAGGTAATAGTTAGACAAAATGGAGATGAAGTCGAAGAACCTTTTGAAGTTTTAAATATTGATATAGAAGAAGCCCATCAAGGAAAGGTAATGGAATCCTTGGGAGATCGTAAAGGAGAATTGAAAAATCTTCTTCCGGATGGTCTTGGAAGAATTAGGATGAGTTATCGTATTTCTACCAGAGGATTGATTGGATACCGAAGCGAGTTTATGTCTCAGACTTCCGGTACAGGCATTATGTCATTTTCTTCTGACGGTTTTGGACCACGACTTGGAGAGGTTGGTGGTCGACGTGTAAATGGCGTTTTAGTGTCTAATGCAAACGGGAAGGCAGTCGCGTTTGCTTTGTTCAATCTACAAAATAGGGGGCGAATGCTAATTTCGCCTAACGATCCCGTCTACGAGGGTATGATCGTTGGTTTGCATAGCCGCGATAATGATCTGACCGTGAATCCAATGAAGGAAAAGAAATTAACGAACGTTCGAGCAGCAGGATCGGATGAGGCAATAATTTTAAACGGCGTTTTGCAACAATCCTTAGAGGACGCTCTTTTGTTTATTCAAGATGATGAATTAGTCGAAATTACCCCTGAATCGATCCGCTTAAGAAAGTCTTTGCTAAAAGAACATGAGAGGAAGCGCTCAAAATGATTGGCCTAATTCAGGGCGTTACCAAAGCTTCGGTCGAGATTGATTTGCAGCAGGTTGCTTCGATAGATTTTGGCATCTTGCTGATGATAGGATTTTTCAACGGTGACGAACAAAGCCAAATCGAACGGTTTGTGGACCGAGTGATTTCGTATCGGATTTTCAAAGACAGCCATGGGAAGACGAATCGAAGCCTAATAGACTCAGGAGGGAAGTTATTGGTCGTTCCTCAGTTCACTTTGGCCGCCGAGACGTCCAAGGGTAACAGACCAAGCTTTAGCAGTGCTCTTGAGCCTCAAACCGCAAAACTTTTTTTCCAAGTTTTTGTAGAGTATGCCCAAACCAAATTAGGTGTTGAAGAAGGTGTTTTCGGGGCGCACATGGAGGTTTATTCCGTTAATGATGGGCCTTGTTCTTTTATTTTAACTGGATGACACTCTATCAGTCCTTTACCTCGTCTCGTTTTGTAACGAAGCCCGACATTATTAACCCGACTTCGAAC
>CAJWGQ010000095.1 GCA_913041025.1 uncultured Gammaproteobacteria bacterium
CAGGTCATGATGAAGATGCTAGAAAGAAACGGAATCCAATCAGGACAAGTTGATCAGGTAGTGGGAGGCTGCATAAACAAGGTGGCTGCTCAAGGAATGAACGTGATAAGAACTGCGTGGCTTGCCCACGGCGGCGCAATTGAAACTCCATGCATTACCATTGATTCTCAATGCGGTTCATCACAGCAATCATCGACCTTAGCTCATAGTATCCTGGCATCGGGCCATGCCGAGGTTGTAATGGCCTGTGGCGTTGAAAACATGACTCGTCTGCCCATCGGTAGCGACTCAGTCGGTAAAGATCCCAAAATGGGTAAGCCGGTATCCAAAAGCTATTTCGAACAACACGAATTCACAAGTCAGTTTGAAGGTGCCGAACGGGTAGCGGAAAAATATCAGATAACCAGGCAGGATACTGATGGCTTCGGACTCGAGTCTCAAGTCAGAGCAAAAACCGCGATCAAGGAAGGTTACTTCGATACTCAGATTATTCCTGTCGAGGCTCCAGTGATGGACGAGAATTTCGAAAAAACCGGCGACACTGTCGTGGTTAAGACGGATGAGGTACCAAGAGACACCAGTCTGGAAGCGCTAGCAGAACTCAAGCCTGTGGCGCGAGAAGACGGAATTCATACTGCAGGTACATCTTCGCAAATAGCCGACGGAGCGGCAGCTGTACTAATGATGACTGAAGAAAAAGCCAACGAGCTCGGCTTAAAACCACTGGCAGTAATTAAAGCCTCGGCGTTAGTTGGCTGCGATCCAGTGCTCATGCTCGAAGGGCCGATTCCCGCGACCGAAAAAGTGCTAAAAGACAGCAGTCTTTCGATCGAAGATGTCGATGTTTTCGAGATTAACGAGGCATTTGCTTCGGTCGTTTTATCCTGGGCAAAGACAGTCGGGGCAGACTTGAGCAAGGTGAACCCTAATGGCGGGGCCATCTCGCTAGGCCATCCACTTGGAGCGACAGGTTGCTTTTTAATCACTAAGGCCGTTCATGAACTCGTGAGAACAGACGGCAGATATGGATTGATCTCTATGTGCTGCGGAGGCGGATTAGGGACCGGCACTTTAATCGAGCGTGCCGCTTAAGAGGAACTCTAAACTAGGCGATGTCCATCATAACGGGCATCGTCTGAATCGCCCTAAATAACGGCGAGCTGGCCCTAACGGCCTCGCCTGTCACCTTGATTCGCGGACAACGATGAACAATCTCCTCCCAAAGAACGCGTAACTGCATCTCGGCCAGCCGGTTACCTAAACAACGGTGCAACCCGAATCCAAAGGACAGATGCTCTCTAGGTCTTCGCCGATCGATGATAAATTGATCCGGGTTCTCTATCGCCTCTGCGTCTCGGTTACCCGACAAGTACCACATGATCACCATGTCACCTTTCCTGATGGTCTGATCTCGCAATCGATAGTCTCGAGTGGCGGTCCTGCGCATATGAGCCAAAGGTGTTTGCCATCGAATAATCTCAGGAACCATTGAGGAAATTAGGTCAGGGTTTTCAATCAACTTGTCGTACTCTGAAGGAAACTGATTTAATGCAAGTAAACCGCCGCTTATCGAGTTGCGAGTAGTATCGTTACCTCCTACCAAGAGCAGTACGACATTCCCCAACACTTCTTTGATCGGCATGTTAGAGCCTTCTTGACTGTTCGCTAGCAGAGCCAAGAGATCCATGTCAGATGTAGTAGCCCCATCTTTTTTGGTTTCCCAGATCGGCTCGATATACTCCCCTAACTCAGCGAGAGTTTGATAAAAACCTCCAGAGGATGAGACATAATCTGGATCGTCGGCGTTACTGATTGCATTAGACCAACCTATCAACAAACCACGATCTTCCTGGGGAACTCCCAAAATCGTTGCGAGCATCCTGCCAGTTAATTCAACAGCCACGCTATCGACCCAATCAAATTCTTTATCTCTTGGCAATGAGTCAAGTATTTCAATAACTCGACCTCTGATTAGAGTTTCAAGATCTGCTAGTCTAACTGGCGATAACCCTGGTGCTACTGCCTTTCTTTGCTGATCGTGCTTAGGCGGATCCATCGAAATAAAATTTGGTATTTCACTTCCTGAATTGGGCGTGCCGGTGATACTGACCCCACCAAACTCATAGGAGGATGAAAACGCTTGATAATCCTTATCTACCTCCATAATGTCCGAATATTTAGTGATGGACCAATAAGGACCATATTGGCTCTTTTTGCAGTAATGAACTGGTGCTTCTTCGCGCAGTCGCCTGAGATATAACTCAGCAAGATTAAGCCGATGGATTTCTGGATTTGCTACGTCAAAATCGTCTAGGTCAAGATCGTAGGGATTCAGATTAGAGTCAACCGCTACTCTCAATCGCCTTGTCGAATTCCAGTGTCCAGCCCCGGCAGCTTTCTGGCGCAGATGATTAGAATTTTGGGTCATGTTTTGGAACTCTCAAAAGATTATCAAGAGAAACCGGTACAGAAACATTCTCAATATCTAGCGTCGGTATGTAGGCATCATTTCCTTTGGCGAATTGAACAAGCTCCTCTCTCTGTTTGCTAGGCACTTCAAAGGTAAACTGGTGAGCATCCCCTAAACGTATCGATAACTGCAATGCAAAAAGACCCGTCACTATATAAGACACGTCACCTTCGACCCTATTTTTCTCTGGAAAAATTGGACGCTTACTCACCGTCGCATCACGTAGCTGTTTTATTTTTCTCTCAGACAAGCTGGAAAATTGTTTACCTAATTCCTCATCTTCAAACCAAACTGACTCACCCTCATAGGTGCCGTGTGGCTCAAAGGAAGGATCAGCGAAAAGCGTCTTCGCTTTAGCTACGCATTGATCAATGTAGACCTGTCCAAAAACGACCTCATAAACATCCGTTGATTCAAAATCCTCATCAACGACTCGCGAACTTTCGGTTTTGGTGATAGGCATTACGGTGATGTCAGCAAAGCGCATGTTATTTTTCGCTTCCTCAATCACCAAGGAACACTCAATGGGATCGATTTCCTTCCAAAATATCTCCTTGTCCCATCGAATAGCTGCATAGGTATAAGAGAAGCGAATAATGCCGTAGCCCGTTTTCTCACTAAATACAAAGGACGTTTTAGATTGAACATATTGAACCAACTCTCGGCTAGTATTCTTCCAAGCCAAAGCTCTTTGCTCGTGCGATTTACCTAGCACGTAATGAGTGAATTCTTGATCCTTCATCACAGGATCCCCGTTATAACTCATCGCGTGGCTGAACATTTCCTCAAAGAATTCTTCGAACTGGTTAGGCATTCTACTGTTCCTTAAGAACTTCTTCCCTTGGTCACAGTATCTCTTTCGAGCAATTCATCCACCAATTTCGCTATCATTCGGAACTGCGAATCGGTCAACTCCTCAATTTGCTTCATGATTCTTTGACGAGACGCCTTGTATTTTAGTTCTCCGAACATCAGCCATCCGGGCGTAACTTTAAAAAACCTCGCCAGCGAAAGTACATTATCTCGAGTTGGCAAGGCGCACTCAGAGCGACACTTATCTGGATTTCTCTCCCATTTACTAATCGTGTTATGACTAACACCTAACTCTTTGGCAAGCTGTCTCATCGATATTTTTTCCGCTTCCCTCAAAGCCTTTATTCGGTCATGTATCTGCATATCTCTTTTTCCCAAATCAATCCCTTCACAACAAGACGCCCTTAACACTTTTATACCCGGATTAGGCAAACAATAAAACCTTAATTCTGGTCCAAAGAACTCGCTAAATATCAAAACTCTCGCTTGTACTTGCCCGATGGACTATAGGTAATTGACTGATCAAAATAACCCTTAGTAACCAGATTGATTTGAACCGCCGAGCTGCCTCGATTCTCCCAAAACCACCCATGTATTCCAGCAAAAGGAGCGACATAAGTGCCGCTTTCACGAGCACTCTTACCAATATCAAAAGTCACGGCGTCTTCAGGATCGGTACCTTCTTCTTCACTATGAAAATCAAAAACCACCTCACCATCAGCCTCCCAAGAAAATATCAAGCTCTGCGCCTCTCCTAACACATACTTGTACTCTATTGACTCGAAGGGCTCCAGAGTGAAAACAATTTCATCACTTGCCGGTTTCTCATCTTCAATCGAAAGTACTCCAACGTTATACGCAGAAATTCCATCTATCCCCATTAAGTCTCCAAGGCCAGATGGGTCTTCCCCAAATTCAGCAGGCAAAACAAACACTATAAACATAATGAACGCCACGACAAAAGAGACGCCCACAGATACCCACAGCTGTTTAGTAGACCTTGGCTGTCGATCAATGGAATCAGTCATTAGAATCGATCATATAGCGGTTGTGACAAGCTCGACAAACATTATAAATCTGACCCCCTGCTTCAAATAACGCCTCGGCATCTTTGTTCATAGCGGCTTGTCTTGCACTAACTGCCGCATCGATCAGACCAACCGAATAGTCCTGCCAGTCCAGAGCATCTACCGCAAGACCTGGCATCATTAGCAAATTTCCAGCTTCTGCCACCACAGTTGCATTGTTTCGAACGTTATCCCAGCCTTCCTGAGTTGTCGGCTGAAGATCAACTTCGCCACTTTCAGTGATCACAAACCCCGCACTATCCCAAATCACGTCAGCAGCTGGCTCTAAGTACCACGTCATCATCTCATGCATGCTCAAAGTGGTTTTAAAGGGAACCTGTACATTTTGTTGGGTATCGCCACATCCCGCAAACACAGTGACCAGCAGACACATCACTAGGTTGTTAAAAAACTTCAACATCCAATCCTCTTCATAGGTCTCAAGCGCTAATTATGGTTTATACCATCCATTTCAACCATCTCTTTAGGAGGTTAACTATTCCTGGAGTTAATCGGGTCTTGTTGTAGGCATCTGACAATTTTCGCAGAAACTCCGACCGGGTCGGATAACTAAAGACAGCATTACCTGCCTTGGCCAAGCCCATTTTATTGTTCATCAGTAAGGAAACCAGGGCGATTTGTTCTCCAGCATCCTTTCCAACTATCGTCGCTGACAAAATCGCATCGCTCCCCTTCCTAGTTAAGACTCGGGCAAAACCGTCCATCTGGTTCGCCACCCGCGCTCTATCAACTTCACTAAAGCCTATTTCATATTCATCAAATTGAACCCCGTCATGATTGAGCTGTCTGTCTGAAGGTCCGATCGAAGCAACTTCTGGAGAAGTATAGGTACAGTGAGGGATTTCAAACTTCTGAATGCTGGCACTGGGTAAAAAAAGTGAATTTTGAACTAAGACCCGCGCCTGCACATCAGCCTGGTGGGTAAAGTGGCTCCCCTGAACACAATCACCCGCCGCATAGATCTTTTTGTTCGATGTTCGCAAACGATCATCAACCAGAATTGCTCCGCTGGAGTCGGTCATAACACCTACACGTTCAAGAGCAAGTGCCTTTGTATTAGGCCGTCGTCCAAGTGCTATTAAAACCTCTTCGGTTACAAATTCACCTTTATCAGTTAATACCCGCTTCCCATCTTCAAGGGTCGATATCTTTTTGATTTCCAAGCCCAAGTGCAAATTAACTCCTAGATCTAGCAATGCCCTCTCAACCACCTCACCAGCTCTCGGATGCTCTTGAGGTAAGACACGATCGGCCATATCCAACAAGTGAACCTCACTCCCCAAACGAGAAAACACAGTGGCCAATTCACATCCAATTGGGCCGGCTCCCAATATAGCTAAGGACTTAGGCTGAACCCGAAGATCAAAAACTGTCTCGTTGGTTAAAACATCGGATGAGTCTAAGCCTTCAATTGGCGGCATCATTGACCCTGCTCCCACACAAAGCGCTATTCGTCGAGCTCGGAGTACCTGGCCTTCGACCATCAACTCTCCACTCTCATTGAAATTGGCCTCGCCCAGAAATACGTCAACTCCCGCCTGAGAGTAGCGCTCTACCGAATCATGCTCAGAGATCGTCGACCTAACTTCTCTGAGCCATTCAAAAGCCTCATCAAACGAACAGGTCTCAGATTTAGTCGACTCCAACAGCGCTTTGGAGGGCACGCAGCCCACATTTAGGCAATCACCACCCATGAAACGAGACTCAATTAACGCAACTCTCGCACCGAGGCCTGCGGCCGAAATCGAAGCAATCAACCCTGCAGGACCTGCACCCACAACAACAAGGTGATAGCGCGATTTTGGGGTAGGATTTTGATGCTCTGAAGGAAAAACCAGCCGCTTTGTCAACTCATCAAATTGTTGTCCAGGATAGGCCATCATTGTGACTCTCCTAGCTCTTTTTTGAGTATTGAAGAGGCCATCCGGGTCAAAACAATCACCAATCCCAATGTGGCAACTAGGCCTATTGCCATCAAACCGTATTGCCAAATGTTTTCAGTACTTTCTCCCACGAATAGATCGGTCAGGCTCAACGCAATCGATCCAAAATAAACATATAACAAAGTAGCAGGGGCCATCCCCAGCCAGGAGGCTAGGACGTAGTCTCGAAATCGAATCATCGTCAGTCCTAAAATATAGTTAAGCAAATTAAAGGGGAAAATAGGCGACAATCTGGTCATTAGAACAATATAAAACCCTCTGCTAGAAATCGCCCGGTCAAACTGTTTCCACCCTTCAATTTTATGCGTTCGAGATTCCACCCAATCTCTCGCAAAATACCTACCGATGAGGAACGCAAAACTCGCCCCAGCAACACTGGACAGCGATACAAGCAGCACCCCCTCAACAATTCCAAATAAAAATCCCCCGAGCAAAGTCAATACACTACCAGGCACTAGAAAAACCACCGCCGCTACATATACCAAACAATAAACCATTCGCGCAGTGGCTCGATTCTCCCGTACGAACAACGATAATTCTGTTAGAAGCTCTTCATAGGGAACCCAAAGGCCCAGCGTGATAAACAAGCCAATCAGTCCAACAAAAATCAGAGGTTTTTTCATCTCCATAATCTCTGTTAGCTGGATCTGGGATGAATCAGCATTTTTTCCAGATTGGCCTTCATCGAAGTCGAAATCGTCTTAGCTTTTCGTTCCACCAGATCCATTCTTACGCCAATAGATTCACTGGACACGCAGCACTGCTGCGAATTCACGTCAAAGAGTAAGTGCGCAAATCGTATAGTCTTGCTCCCTGCCTCTCGAAAGCCACTCACAAGTTCGTAGCAATCGCCAGCTTTGAGCGGTCGTGTGTAGTCCATCCTATACTCCAACACGGCCCCTCCCTCTGTTTCTGTGGTAGCCTCTGGATACAAAACGCCCCACAGATTGGGCATCGAGTCAGAAAACCGGCCCATGTAGTTATGGATCTGAAGATACCCATTACTCATACACTCATCTTGATGAATAACCCCCCTGCCTATGCTTCGAAATCCGATCTCCTTTGCCTCGGCCATAGAGATTCCAGCAAAACGTAATTCAGGGTCCCGCAAGCCTCTCGGCGCTGCGTGCTCGGGAAGTGCAAGATCGATGGTTAAGTCCACATCAATTAGCTTGTTCAAAGCCGTACAGAGTACCTCTCCAGTTGAAGAATTCCTGATTTCGGTCATCACACTATTGTTCGCAATCACACCTGAATAACCCTCAAGGGGGTCGGCGACACGAGCTTCTCGCAGATACTTAATGTGCTGAGAAGACAGTCTTTGGATTACCTCTTCAAAGGTCAGCATTTTTGCTAGGCCCAAACCACTAACCGCCGCATACAAAGCTTCGGCCAACTTTCTCGAGTAAAACCTGACGTTCATATGATCGTTTTCATCACATTCCCACCGGTTAACGCTGCCTTTATAAACCAACTGCATATTAGGACAATACTCCAGCTATCAAGATAATAAAGATCGCAGGGGCTACAATCCATTTCGTCGAGATTCTCCAAACATGGTAAGCCCGTAAGCTTTTCATATTCAATTCGGCTTGACTGAACTTAGCATTCATCACCCATCCCGCGAATACGCATATCATTAAGCCTCCCACCGGCAAAAATATGGAGTTGGGCACGAAATCCAGCCAACCAGCCAAAGATCGGCCAAAAAATTCCATGCGATCCCACGGGCCCATACTAAGCGCGCTTAACACACTGAAACAAAGACAAGTTGCAGTAACCAGCAAAGTCGCGATTATTCGACTCAAAGCGAAACGACTTATGAGAAAAGCTACGAGAGGTTCAATAAAACCCACCATCGAACTTATGGCTGCAAAACCAAGCAACATGAAAAACAGCACGGCTATCCAATATCCGGCGGGCATTTGCGCGAACCCAAAGGGCAAGGTATTGAAAATCAAACCGGTACCACTATCAGGCATCAATCCATTTTCAAATACGAGAGGGAAAATCACCAAACCAGCGAGCAACGCGATCAGTGTATCAGCGGAAACAATGATTAATGCACTTTTTGCGATGGAAACATCAGTCGGCAAATAAGAACCAAATATCATCATGCCACCCATAGCCACACCAATTGAGAAAAATGCTTGAGATACGGCCGCTAAAAAGACACTCGAATTTATCGCTGAAACATCCGGCATGAACATAAACTCAAGAGCCTCCCGCATACCCCCGTTTAGCAAATTAAAAAGGGCAAGGACAACCAACAAAACAACCATTGCAGGAATTAACGCAACCACTACTCTCTCAATGCCCTTCTGGACACCGAAAACCAAGATCGACCCCGTTATAGCCAACGCCACAAAAGACCAAAACACCATTGTTATCACATCGGACTGAAGATGTTCGAAAGATCTGAGTTGGTCGAGTAGATTAATTCCCGAAAAACCAGCCACTAAAGATTGATAGAAGTAATACAACACCCAGCCCGCGACAACGCTATAGACGAAGACAATCAGGAATGCGGTGAGTAAATTTAAGTAACCCACCCCTGCCCATCTTGGAGAACGCGATGATTCTAATGCGACCTTCTTAATTGCTTGCTCAGGAGGCGCTGCTCCCCTGCGGCCTAACATAATCTCAGCCATCAGAATCGGAACACCGATAAAAAAAACACAACAAAGGTAGATCAGAATAAAAATCGAACCGCCGTTTTCTCCTACCATGTAGGGGAAACGCCATATGTTACCCAGTCCTACAGCAAACCCGATGGATGCCATCAGAAAACCAAACCTGGAAGACCAAACCGTCACTCCAAAAGACATAGTTTTAGCTACCCAAAAATTCCGGAGTTACTTTATCAACGAAGGATTGCGCAGCGCGTTTGTGATCTTGAGTCATGAAGCAGCGCATCATATGCATTGCCTCCCGATCAAAGGTATCACTTAGGGAACCTCCGTAAGCCGCGTTCAAATTTTTCTTCATATACCCCACAGCAATCGTTGGCAAAGAAGCCAGTTCATGAGCTAATGTCTTCAATTCTGACGCGAACTCTTGTTTTGTCGTCACCCGGTTAACCAGTCCAATCTCAAACGCTTCCTGACCCGATAACACCTTAGCCGTAAAGTAAAGCTCCCTGGCTTTTGCTTGCCCAACTAGATAGGGGAGAAAAAACGATCCTCCGTAGTCGCCTGACAAGCCGATCTTCGAAAATGCCGTGGTCAGCTTCGCAGTGTCTACTGCGATTCGTAAATCACAGGCAAGAGCCAGCGACAATCCTCCACCCGCCGCAGGTCCAGGAATCGCGGCCAAAGTCGGTTTCGGCATTTCATGCAACAAGCGAGAAAGCTCCATTCCGCTTCGCAAGCTCAAGGTCCTGCCTTCCAGATCATAGGATGAGTCACTCGCACTTGTATCTCGGCCCGCCTCGCTAGCAAACCCTTTGACATCCCCTCCAGCACAAAAGGCTTCACCCGCACCGGTCAACACCAAACATCGCACGGATTTATCAGCGGCTAGTCGAGGCAGTGCCTCGTGCATTTTCGACATCATCGGCCCAGTCATAGCGTTACGCGCTTCAGGCTGATTCATGGTTAATGTAACAACACCATCACTCATTTCCTCAATCAAATCATCTGACATCGATCAATCTCCTATCTTTGATTCTCACTTTTTCTACTGATCAAATAAAAA
Source organism: uncultured Gammaproteobacteria bacterium (assembly GCA_913041025.1). The sequence continues at coordinate 10,011 of CAJWGQ010000095.1, forward strand.
CACCAACCCACAATCACCAGTCCGATCGCTAGCAAACCCTCCACGGGCCTCTCTACCATGACATACAGCAAAGTCCAAAGCATCAACGCAGCAAATATCACCATAGGCCAAGGATACCAAGGCATCCTAAAAGGTCGCTTTAAATCGGGCCTTTGCCTTCGGAGATACCAAACTCCCAGCACGGTCGCAAGCGTATTCAATCCCAGTGCAAAGCCAGAAAACATAAGAATCGTTTCAAAGGATGCTGTTGCGATCAAAACAATCGTCAATCCGAGCTGAAAAAGGATAGCTCTCTGAGGGATACCCATTTTATTTTCTCTGGCGAGAAACGATAGTAAGGCAAAGTCTTGACCTATCACTTGTAAGGTCCTCGGACCGGATAAAATCATAGCGCTTGCAGTCGAAATCAACAAAACTGCCAACATGATAGAAAACCATCGTCCGCCCTGCTCGCCAAAGGCATAAGAGGCTGCCACATGCCCTACCTCTAACTTTCCTTCCATTGCACTCATTGGTGCGACCGTTAAAAAAACGAAGTGAAGAGATATATACAACACCGCTACAGCCAACGTTCCCGTTATCAAAACACGCGGCATCTCTTTTTGAACGTCTTCGATCTCCCCAGC
>CAJWGQ010000096.1 GCA_913041025.1 uncultured Gammaproteobacteria bacterium
ATCTTCTGGGTATGAATATGAAGAAAGTTAGCTTAGATACGTGGATACAACTGCTTGGCATGATCGGAGTACTCGCAGGCTTAATTTTAGTCGCCTATGAATTAAGGCTTAGTAATACTCTTGCGAAAATGGAAGCGGCAAGCCGGACAACAGTCAGCAATTCGACTGCGAGGCTAACTCGGCTGGAGTATGTTGAGAAATGGCTGATAGGATTAAACGATGGTAATGCAGTCACTGAGGAAGAAATCAATGAGGCAGTTTTTCGCACACTTTGTGCAAGTCGTTTTTTCAATATAAGCAACAATTGGGAACAAGACGTGCTGAGTAATGATGAAGCTAAGCAAAAGTATCGATTATTTATTGCAGAGAGAGCTGGAAGCGGGCCATGTTACACAAGTTTTACCGATTTTAGGGCCGATCTTGTTGAGAGAGGAGAACTGTATCAGCCGTTGATCTCAGCATTTGATAAAGGATTTAAAAGCAATGAATAAACTACTAACAACAATAACCCTACTCTGCTTTTCTGTTGCTGCTAATGCGGAGACGTATGTGTGCTCTAGTTCGACTGACGATGATCTATTTACATTCAAAAGAGAAGGCGTGCAGTTTGTTCGGGAAGGCGGCGTCGTAACAATGCAGTTTCTTATAAATAGTGAAAACGACCGTTGGCTACTTTTGACAAATGCGCAGATAGGCGACTGGGCATAGGCAGATAAGTACCTGGCTCTTTCGGAAATCTATATAGTCTTGAATTTCGATCACCTCGGTTTTTCGAAAACAGCCAGACCTCATCCCCGCGAATCGAAATTGCTCCAGCATCAAAATTATGGCGCGTTACTCTTCCAGGGATATAGTCTCCATAAGAGAACTTTATTAATTCTGCTTCAACTTCTAAGTTATCAAGTTCGCTCCATGGCACCCTATAAATAGTAAACCTATTACGCCTGTTCAAATTATTACCTGCGTCGGCGATATATAAATATTTTTCATCCTGAGCAAGAGATTCCCAGTCTATATTCTCGGCGTTTGAAATTAGAATTGAATCTAGAATTTCACCTTCCCTGGACAATTTATGCAATGAATTAGAATTCCCACTATCGTTAATTGTATAAATAAAATTTCCATGCGATGCTAATCCCGACGTCTCATCAACTACCGTACTTAGTTTAAGAGCGTCTCTAACTTTAAGTTCCGCACTAAATGAATCCGTTATGATAATAAAGGGGAAAAGAATCAAACATACGTGGCAATACCAAGAGATATCATTAACGGCACATATTTCAACGCTCAAAACATTCCCCTTGGCTTTCGATGAAAAAGAGATTAATAGCTGATTCACATATACTTCTAACTGCAGAAATCATAGATGAAAATATTTGATACAGCCATTGCTTCATAGCACTCATTTGCCTGCACCTATTGTGTCACATCGCAATTGTTAGTATTTTAGTGTTATGAAGTTATATTTAGTCAAACACTATATTCGGTTTCTCCTTATTTCGCCCATTAACCTAGTAAAAGGAATGGAAAATTCCATCAATTCAGTTAAGCAAAAATCGGGATTGAACCACAAGTGATGGGATGATGATTGGTCTTTTTATGTATTCTTGGCAATATTCTTTACATTCATCACAGCAAGTATCTACTACTGACTGAATCACGCGAGTTGATTTGTTAACCATGCAGTTCCGCGCACAAATATTGTTAAGAACTAGATTTCTTTTATTTCTTTTTGTGCTGAGCATTCCTCTCGTCACAATGGGTTATCAATCGCACTCATCAACAATAGCCATAGCTGAAGAATCTGAAATCGTTGCTGTCATCAAACCCGAAGCTAAATCGTTGTCCATACTCTCTACCAAGGATTGGTCAACTATTAAAATAATAAATCTATACTCAAAGCCCACTTCTATTGCGTATGACAGAGATATTGAAGGTTTTTTTATTGGATTCGAATCAAACTCCTCGCTTCTTCTAATATCAAGCTTGAATTTTGAGCAACTCAGTCATCTCCCTCTAACTCACACTCCTACAAGAATATTAACGACCAAAAATTATCTTCTCGTAACGAGTAAGATTGCGGGATCACTAGATATCTATGATAAGCATAACCTGACATTACTTAAGAAGATTCATATTGGCGGCAGTCCGTCAGGGATAACATACATCGCAGAAAAAGACTTAGTATATGTCCCCGACTTATTACAAGGAACGATTAATGTTATTTCATTAGCACAGCTTTCGATCACAGACAAAATAGATATGGGATCGACCGCGACTCTGACAGAATCGGTTATTTTTGATGCAAATTATGAGTTTGGTTATGTACCTCAGACGTATCAAAACACTGACAACCTAAATCTTCAGTTCGATACTAGCGTCTTCCCATCTCTTTCTACTATAGACCTTAAAACAAATAAAAATATAAGAAAGAGAAGAATAGGATTAGACATAGTCGACCAACCCGTTGGCATACCTTTTACCGGACTCATCTTCAACGATTATTTATTTATTGCTAATTATGCTAGCAACGACCTGAGCATCCTATCTTTAGATACTATGACTATAGCAGCTCATATTGAACTCGGTTTTACTCCATTTGGACTCGCAGCAGATGAAAAGAACGAACTGGTATTAGTTAATAATACCCTAGACGAGACTATCTCTATCATAGATGGAAATAGTTTAGCCCTCGTTGAACATATCAAAGTTGCAGAAATGAATGAGAGCAGTCAACTTATTCAGGGGCAGAGATTATTTAATAATTCTGACGACCCGCGACTCGCAAAAGATCAGTGGATTGCATGTGCCACGTGTCACTTTGAGGGAGGGAATGATGGCGCCTCTTGGTTTTTCCCAGACGGAAAAAGAAACACGCCTTCTTTATTTAACTCGATCCAAACAGCTCCTTTTCATTGGAACGGCGATTTAGATGAGATCCAGGATGTTGAATTTACAATCCAGGATCTAATGGCCGGACATGGCCTCTCTGGCGGCCAACCTAATTGCACGCCGAATTGTACACTAGACAAAAGTAACGCGGGCAGATCAGGCGACCTAGACGCGCTAGCCATCTACGTAAACTCTCTCCAATTCCCGATCGCATTTACTCAGATGAGCGCACTTGCAAATTTTAGCGCCTACACTAGCGGAAAATCTATCTTCGAAAGCGAGGAAACGGGGTGTAACTTATGCCACACTCTTCCTAATTACACTGATAATCAAAATCATCTTATTGATGTGGCTAATCCTGGCAGCCTGAAGAAAATATTAAATACCCCTTCTTTGTTAGGTCTTCGAGATTCTGCGCCCTATCTACACGACGGTTCGGCCAAAACACTTTCGCAGGTTCTCCAGCTCTCAGCGCAAACACAAAATCATGGCAAGATTAAACATCTAACCAACAAGCAATCTGATGATCTACTTATATTTCTTGAGAACATTCAAATACCGAGCCAAGCATCAATAACACCGGAACCATTTCCCATTGACAATAGCTTTCAAGTAACACCCAAAAATCCGTTAATTAACTTAGAATTAACAGAAAAAATTCGGAGAGATGCCACGTCCTCTAGGCTGCAAGTAGACTTAACTTATTCTTCTAATTTAGCAACTGACCTTTACCTGGCATTCTTAAATAGAAAAACCAATGACTTTATTATGATAGGTCGTGATGGTGAACTAAACTCGGTTAACACTATCGTCAAATATAGGGCATACAGCACTGCAGAAGCTTTAAATACAAGCACCGTTGTCGACTTAGCATTTGAGCCCAACGACGTGCTAGGATTATCGCTAGATTTTTACGCTATTGTGGTGACCAAAGATACGTCAATAATCGATTCGGTTAATTGGCTTTCAAGTAGCAATATAAACATTAATTTTTAATTTAAGATTTAAAAAATGATCAGAAACTATGATTTTAGGATACTCAAAATTCTTGCCACAGTTGCTGTTGTCTTTTCAAGCGTCACGGCAACGGCGCGTGAAATAACTGGCCAAGTTACCGCTAACTATGGTGTTAGCCTAGTTGGTGCTCAAATACATGTGATGCAGAACAACTGGTCGGGTGAAATAATTAGATCGGCACCACTCGACGATATGGGAAGTTTTACCATCGAGTGTGAGGGGTCTTGCTGGTTAAAAGCCACTCAAGAATCGCCAAATAAAACGAGAGGGCTGAGCAATCTGTTCCAAGTCCCCGGAGATAAAAATGTTGTCAGATTGAAAATATCGCCGGAGCGAATTATCACAGTAAAAGCTTCCGTTCCTGAAAAAGGACTTTTCAATATAGCTTATCAAAACTTGGACACGCTTGATGAGATTGCAGGCGGAACACCGTTTGAGGCAAATTTAAGTCATGATTTTAAACAAACCGTGCCAGCAGGAAGATATCGCGTAATCCTGAAGGCAACAACCTATCCTGACGCACCAAAAAAACCCTACTTTGCATCGGTTGGTGTTGACGTTCGCGATTCGTCAGCGACAGTAGAGCTTCCTGCTTTACCTTTCCCTGGACAAAGAAAAAATTCTCGTAAACCACCTAATAGCACACTCATTAGTGTATCTAGCCCAGATGAGAACGGCAGAGCAAATATAATTGGTAGTGCAGGCGCTGCGGAAGGTCTGGTGCTAGTGGGCATAATGAATATGCAAACAGGCGGCATGAGTTATGGAAGTTCTGCCTCCGATGGAAGCTTTAGCGTGAGAGCATTTGCACCTACGGGATCGGCTCTCATGGTTACTCAGACAGCAGACCCATGGGTCTATAAGTATAGTTTTTCTCAGGCACCCGGAACGGTAGTGTACTCGAACCCAAATAATCCTCTGGCAATCAACACGGGACAAAGATTGAATGGCAGATCGAGGAATTCTAATTCAACTCTATTTAGCAACGTAGGCGGAACTGATGCTGGTTTCGCTTGGGTTTCAGGGGAGTTGGACGAAGCTACATGGTCAGCAGGTCGTACTGGGTTACTAAACGGGACCGGTATTGTTTATTCAAGAAATATTAAAGACTCGACCCCAGCCCTTGGAAATGCTACCGCTTATCTAGAAATGGTATTCGACGGCAATGGTCGGCAAACAGCCGCCGGGCCCGAAAATTCTTCTAGCGACATGACACCATCAGGTCTACCTATCGATAGATCAGAGCCTATTTATCAGGAGACCATTCAAATAGGGTCGATCAAATTAAGCGACCTAGAAATAACATCTGATTCAACCGCTAAATTTACCTGGTCACTCGATTATACGGTTCCCACAAATACGCCCGATGGTATTTATAACTTGATTCTATCGGGCCAAGGTTGGTCAATGAATCCGCTGATAACAGGTCTCGATAAGGACACACTTTATTTTGAAGATATTTATGGTGAGCCTGCCTTTCATTTGTCCACAGTTCACGCAGCTTCGCAAATTACTATAGGCCAACCCAAGAATCTAAAACTATTTTCAGCACTACTGATGAATGATTTAAGTAATGGGTCTCGCGGAGTAATTTCAAACGAAGACAAACATAAATTTGGCATCTCAAGCCACATAATTACAAACAGTGATCGTTTTATAACCTCACCTAGATTTGGCAAAAACAAAGAAGAGAGAACATATAACTTGGAACCCTTCGTTCCACTGACCGGTTTCAGCAATAAGGAATGGATGGGCCCTCCAAAAACCTTATTCAAGTTTCCTTCCGGCGACCTGACAATCAGCATAACCTCCCCAGATGGTAGCCTCAAAAATCTCGGCAGTGACTCGTTCAAGAGCGCCTATCTCCAAAAACCAACAACATTTTACGGCGATAGTTGGAGTGTGAACAGCAATGCACCTGATAGTCACTTTGGTCTAACTACTTTAAATGACTCCTTCCAATTAAGCTTTGATCAATACGGAAAGCACTCAATTTCATTAGCTGGAACTATTGACGATATTTATGGCAATACTTATGAAATCAGCGGTACATATGACTTATATGTCGCCGAAAACTTAGATTTGGAATTCGGCACCTTCCCATCAACACCCTTCGAGGTCGGAGATTCTTTCTCTCCAGGTGTTATAGTTCAACCTGGCGTTCCAGCAGACGTTGAAATTAAATTAGAACATCTACCTAATTCCGAAAAATCACAGATAAAGGCCAAAACATTTTCAGACAAGGCGAATCGTTTTGGTTATTTCATGCCCCAAGGAAAAGAGTTATTTACATTTCAAAAAGCTGGTGAATATCGTGTTGACTACAATGTTAGTTATAAAGACGCCAATGAGGTCCTGTGGATGGGCAGCAGAAGTTGGGGGAATGTTGTTGAAACGCCTGACAGCCTTATTGTAACTCACGGCAGAAGGGGCAGCGAAAGTAACGCAGAAACCCGGCAATGGTATAATATGGAAGATACTAATAGTGACCAGAACGCACACTTTTTTCTACCATATCAGACAGGTGACATATCTTGGATGGACAATTCCACTACTTGGAATGCTGCGATGACAAATGTGGTCACACTAGAGGACCAGTCGGGCGCAATATCTTCACTGGGTCGACAACAGAAACATCTAGAAGAAGGACAAATGTATTTAAAATCCTCGAGTGAGTTCTCCTCCATACCACCCTTTCTAATTCCGAACCACGAAACCAACCACTGGGGATACTACTACAGCGGCATAGGGAGGCCTGGTGTTAGCGTGCGAGAGTTTGTTGGTACCGAGCAGTCTAGTAATGGTTATTGGCGATTCGATACCCCGTATAATTTTCAACTCGGAAACGGCGCAAATGGTGATTTGGTTAATGATTTTAAGTTCATGTTTGGTGGTGCTGTTTACAGGGCGCCGGCAAGTGATTTTTCGTATTACGGAGCCTATGGATCGCTTTGGGTCATGTTGCCTGAAGACGACGAAATTGGAGGTCGAATTATGCCGCCGTTCCAGGGAGCTGCAGGAGGCCCCTCTGGCGGACCAGTAATGAAATTAAAGGACAAAGAAATAGACATATTCTTTCATCCTCAAGGAGTTAGACCTGGTTCTATTTTAGAAGTCGGTGATACAGCATCTTTTTCAGGGCAAGTTGCTCCCACGTTAGCGTCGGATGTAAATATGACGATTATCACCCCATCAGGCAATAGAAGAGTTATTTCAGGAAAAGCAAATAAGGTTGGATATTACTATGATCCTACTACAGATTTTAAAATCGAAGAGGCAGGCGTCTATGAGGTATATGTACAGGCGTCTCATTCCGGAGCAACCTCAGCAGGTAATGTTGAAGCCCCCTTCCCGACGGGTGGAATTTTAGGAGGTACTGGGGATAAATATTATTTTTATGCCGTCACAAAAGAGAGCAAGACAGCTAGATTAAAGGCACCTCAACTAAGCAAACTCCCGGATTCTTATGAACTAAACTTTCAGTTAGAAACAAAATCTGGCAACTCTATGACATCTCTTCACCAGACGACGGTCATGCCCGGATTCTTGCTCGAACATAACAACGCGAGCAAGATGAACTACGCATACAATGCCGCGACTTTAAACAAAGATTTTCCAAACCTTGACCTAAAGTCAGGAAGAGGCATCTCATCAAACGGCTCAGACACTGTGACCTTTAGCTTTCTACTCTCTGGAAAAGACCCCAATGACCAGACTGTCTATGAGGGCCGACAAGTTTTGCTTCAAGGTGAAGATCTACATTTGATAGATAATGAGGTTGCGCTTGAAGGCACAATGAACTTATCTATGGACGAAAGAAACCTCTCCGCCGGCGATAAATTAAAGGCGGACTTATCATTTTCCGGTGAAGGCCTTTCAGACATTTACGTTGCCTTGGTCTTACCTGATGGGAATTTTTTAACGATCGGCAGTCCACTCACCATATCCGATGTAGGACAAGTAATACCCTTTAAGAAATCCGTTCCTTTCTCCTCCGCCACCATGAATATAGTCGACATTACCTTGCCAGAAGGAGTCGCACAGGGAACTTATCAGTTTTACGCCATTGCTGTAGATGAAGATGAAAACCTATTGGATGAAAAGAACTGGGAAGACACTAAGGCAGTTAATTGGACCTTTGAATAAGCCACTACAGGCAGGTTTCCTGCTGGACTAAAAATTGCCGATTACACTTCCCATCTGCAACGAAACTTGATCACGCATTGTTAATGTTTTCGAGATTTCTAGGTTATGTGATCCAATGGAATTCGCCCGGCGTTTTTTAGATTGAAATCATACGGGAGATTTTTCGTGCCCAAATTCCATAAGGCCACCCTAGCGCCGTTGATCGTACTGGCGACGGCGCAGCTTGGCTCGGCCATCCTGACGGAAGCGTCGCTTTCTTTCCTGGGCCTAGGCATTCCAGAGCCGCATCCGTCATGGGGCCGCATGCTCTCTGAAAGTGCGGCTGAATATGTGCGGACAGCGCCTTGGCTCGTGATTTTCCCAGGCATCGCCATCAGCCTCGCCGTGTTCGGCGCGAACCTGCTAGGCGACGCTGTCCGCGATATCCTCGATCCCCGTCAGCGCAGCTAAGGAGCAAATCAAATCATGGCAGATGCTGCGCAAATGAATGTCCCGACCGGTTCTTCGGCCAACCAGGCGGCATTAGAGGTTAACGGCCTCAAAACCTACTTCTTTACCCGTGAAGGCGTTGTCCGCGCGGTGGAGGATGTATCATTCTCCGTCGCGAGGGGGGAGACGCTAGCCATTGTTGGTGAGTCCGGCTGCGGCAAGAGCATGACCGCGCTTTCGATCATGGGTCTGGTGCCTATTCCGCCAGGTCGTGTTGCTGACGGACGCATTTTGTTCCAAGGCGAAGATCTGCTGCAGGCGAACGAAGCCAGGATGCGGCAGATTCGCGGCAATGAAATCTCGATGATTTTCCAAGAACCGATGACTTCACTAAACCCCGTGTTTTCGGTGGGTGAACAAATCGCCGAATCCGTGCGTCTTCATCAAGGCGTTACTGTTAAGGAAGCTCGCGAGCGGGCGATTGAAATGTTGGAGCTAGTTAATATTGCGGAGCCACAGAAACGCATCAAAGATTTTCCACATCAATTGAGTGGTGGCATGCGCCAGCGCGTCATGATTGCAATGGCGCTGAGTTGTAATCCAAAATTGTTGATGGCAGATGAGCCGACTACAGCTCTTGATGTGACCATTCAGGCGCAGATTCTGGAGCTTATAAAGGAGCTACAGGAACGTCTTGGTATGTCTGTACTTCTTATTACACATGACCTCGGAGTCGTGGCTGAACAGGCCGATGAAGTGGCGGTTATGTACGCTGGAAAGATTGTCGAAAGAGCCAAACCAGAAATTATATTTGCTCGACCATCGCATCCTTATACGATCGGGTTAATGAATTCTGTGCCGGGTGTCGTTGACAAGTCTGCAAAACGGTTGGAAGCAATCCCGGGTATAGTTCCAAGTCCATTGGACTGGCCGTCAGGTTGCCGTTTCCGGGACCGTTGTTCTCAAGCAGAAGATCAGTGTGGCCGCTCGCAACCAGAATTAATTGAAATCGAATCTGGCCATTGGGTCTCTTGTCTAAAAGTCTCCGCATCTGCGGAAGCAGCGTAGGGAAAGAAAGATGGCACTTCTTGAAATTAGAAATCTCGTAAAATACTTTCCAATTGCGGCAGGTTTTTTTGGTCGAAAGACCGGCGATGTTAAGGCTGTGGATGGTGTCTCTTTATCTGTAGAAGATGGGGAAACATTGGGTTTGGTTGGCGAATCGGGCTGCGGAAAATCTACATTAGGTAGATGTTTGTTGAGGTTGATTGAGCCGACGTCAGGAGAGATTGTTTTCGAGAACGAAAAAATAACGGATATGGATTTTGATCGTATGCGGGAGATGCGCCGCAAGATGCAAATTATATTTCAAGACCCCTATGCATCCCTAAACCCCCGGATGAGAGTTGGAGAAATTATTGGTGAGGGACTGCAGATACATGGTATTGCGAGCGGTGATGAGCTCAAGGACCGCGTTATGGCCTTGCTTTCTAAGGTTGGGCTCCGGGAAGAACAGTATGGCCGTTACCCCCACGAGTTTTCTGGGGGTCAACGTCAACGCATTGGGGTGGCGCGAGCGTTGGCGTTAAATGCCAAATTTATCGTGGCTGATGAAGCGGTCTCCGCACTTGATGTCTCTATTCAGGCGCAAATATTGAACCTGTTGCAAGATTTACAGGAAGAATTCGATCTTACTTACTTTTTCATTTCGCACGATTTGCGAATTGTTGAGCATGTGAGTGATAGGGTAGCGGTTATGTATCTCGGCAAAATTGTTGAAGAGGGAACTACTGAGAAAGTTTTTACTTCGGCAAAACATCCATATACTCTTGCTTTATTTTTCCTACGTCAGGCACACCACGCTTAAGCAGTTCATTAAAATCTAATCCTTCAAGCTCTTTTATAAGTTCTCTCTTACTAACAATTTCATCTAAGCGATCAAGCATTTGATCTTCAAGCTCATTCCATTCACCTCTAGATGTTCTGGCATAGTTCCAGGTCTTAGGACCGAGAGGATTCTTTATAAAGATCTCATCTGCGCGTTT
>CAJWGQ010000097.1 GCA_913041025.1 uncultured Gammaproteobacteria bacterium
CTGCGAGAAATTCGGATCAATAGATGCCCATTTGTTGTTGGATTCGATGTGCTGACCTCCGAGAATATCGATCGATTAAAAATTGATATGAGAATTGTGGAAGATAGGGCCAAAAAACTTCGCCAGCCTGGGGTCGGTCAGAAAATAGCCAGTGCTTTTGAACAGCCAGATCGAGACGCAAATACGGATGTGGATACCGCTCTGTACGAAGGGTTTTTGCAGGATGAAGATAGATCTCGATGTTCATCTTTTCACCAAGCGCTAGAGAAAGGCGATTATCCGATGCTAGATTTTAAGGATAAACGTTTAACTGTTTTGCTGGAACGTTTGAAAATGAGAAGCTTTGCGGAATTTGCGAGCGACCAAGAAAAACAAGATTGGTCGGACTGGGTCAGACAGAAGTTGCTAGCCGAGGGAGATCATCTAAACCTAAAGAAGTTCCGAGTTGAAATAGAAGAGCTCAGGAAACAAAGCATGTTGCCTGAGCAAAAGCATCGACTTTTGGATGAATTATTGGATCACGCTCAAAAGTTGAGCGTGAAATATGAGTTAGGTGATTTAGATATTGTGCGAAATTAGCAATTTTCGATTTCTGTAAGTTATCGAAATTTATGAATTAACGAGTAAAGAGGGGGTATTTTGCAGCCTTTGGTAAGGGGGAACATTCGTTTAGCGGCTACCGTCATGCTTCTTAAAGATGCGGATGAAGGTCTAACGGTTTACATGGCAAAACGCCCTGGGAAAGGAGTTTTTCCAGATATTTATGTTTTCCCGGGCGGTAAAGTCGACGAGGCCGATTGGGCTCCGGATATTTGTTATGGTCTGTCGGATGAGGAGGCCTCTTCGAATATGAATTTGGACTCTGGGGCGCTGCGCTATTGGGTCGCGGCGGCTCGAGAGTGTTTTGAAGAGTGTGGGGTTTTATTGGTGAGAAGTAACGGCCGATTAATAAATACCCTAAGCGCCAAGGATAAAAAGCAGCATCAATTCTCTAGAGAAAAATTGCTGAATGATGAATGGAGTTTTCATTCTATTTGTGGAGCCGAAAACTGGTCTATTGATTGCGCCTCTCTAGCCTACTTTAGTCATTGGATTACTCCAGAGCTCGCACCTAAGCGCTTTGACACCAGATTTTTTATTGCCGCCATGCCTGAGGGCCAAACTGCTATTGCGCACGAGAAAGAAATAATGAACGCGCAGTGGGTTTCTCCAGCGGTGGCACTGGAAAATTTTCATGCTTCCAAATGGAAGATGATTGATCCCACAATAAGATCTCTAGAAACGCTAACACAATTTACAGATGTAGCTGGAGCGCTAAGGGGTGTTAGAGCAGGAAATCATCTAATGCCCTGGACCGAGGCTCTTGGCGAACAGGGAATGCAACAATTCAATTCCAAGCCAATTTCTTTCAGAGAATAAGGGTGCTTAGTCTGTCTACTTTTACGCGGAGTCTATAGATATGGAAGAGGAGAAAAATAAAGCCAATGCTGATTCATTGGTTTGGGAGAAGCTGAGTTCTCGCTATGAAGAGGCCGGACTTATGTTGTTTGAGAAGAGGATCGATTCGTTAAGAAATCCTAGAAATAATAAAATCTTCGACCGCTTAGTTTTAGAGTCCGTAGACTGGGTGAACGTAGTGGCGTTGGATGATGAGCGAAGATCCGTGATGATAAGACAGTTCCGCTTTGGAGTTGGTTACGTCACCCTAGAGACTCCTGGAGGTATGGTTGATCCTGGAGAGGATTCTGAAATAGCTGCTAAAAGGGAGCTCAAGGAAGAGACAGGTTATAAAAGTGAACACTGGACGTATCTTGGGTGTGTGGAGCCCAATCCGGCCTTTCACAATCATCTTTGCCATCATTGGCTGGCAGAGGATGCTTATCTGGATGACGAGCAGTCTCTGGGAGAAGGAGAAATGATAAATATCGAATTAATGGAGGAGGCTGAGATTAGGAGTTGTGTGGCATCAGGTGAGTTGAAACACGCGTTAGCTTTGTCAGCTTTATCTAGAGTTTTTCAGCTTTGGCCTTTACCTCATCGTCATCCCTATATGACTCGATAATTGACCAGGATACTTTTAATTTACGGCCGATTTTAAAGTCTTCCAAGATCGGCGACATGGAACTGCATTCTTCCCACCCATATTCTTGGTTTTTTTTTAAGCTGTTAGGTTTTGTTACTTGGGATTGAAAGAACTTTGCGTAGTTGATGTCTCTTTAAAAGTAAATAATCTCGAATTGGGTTTAGTTCTAGGATCTGTTCTATAAGATAATGAGCTCGGGGTACCGGGATTTGCTTTGGCTTTGAGGGAATAGGAATGCTGGATGGGTAGGATTGAAAATAAGGTAGCGGTTATCACTGGAGGTGCGGGTGGTATAGGTAGTGAGGTTGCTCGACGTTTTGTTGATGAGGGAGCATTGGTGCTCTTGGTTGATTTGGATGAGGAAGCGTTGTCGCAGGTCTGTTCTGAGTTCCCTAGTAATCGAGTTAGCTACCTGGCGGCAGATGTTACGAACTGGGCTGATAATCAGGCGATGGTATCGCTCGCGTTGGAGCGATACGGTGGCTTGGACATTTTTTTAGCCAATGCCGGGATTGAGGGGGCGATTTCTTCCATTTTAGATTACGACGAGGAAGTATTTGATCGGTTGATGGCCGTTAATGTGAAAGGCCCCTTCTTAGGACTAAAGGCAGTTATACCGGAAATGATTAAAAGCGACGGAGGTAGCGTGATAATTACCTCAAGTGTTGCGGGCGTGCGTGGTGGCCCTCGTTTGGCGCCATATGTGACTAGTAAACATGCAGTCATTGGTCTCATGAAGTCCGCAGCCAAAGAATTTGCGACCCACAATATTAGGGTTAATACAGTGAACCCGAGTCCGGTAGGTACGCGGATGATTGAAAGTATTGAGAAGGGCCTAAGGCCAGAAGATCCTGACTCGGTAAGAGAGGCAATGCGAGCTAATATACCCTTGGGTCGATACGCTCAACCTGAGGACGTTGCTAATCTAATGCTATTTTTAGCTAGTGATGAAAGTAAATTTATCACAGGGTCAGTTCATATGGTCGATGGAGGATCAGTATCGTGAACCTTTGCCGTTTAAATTTTTAAAATTGTTGGGGGGTGTTAGAAAATCGATGAAGAGTGCGTTATTAGAAACAAAACTTTCTCTTCCAAATAGGAGATCTGGGAAAGTAAGAGATTTATATGATGTGGATTTGGGCTCAGAAAAGGCTCTGTTGATTGTTGCTACTGATCGGATTAGTGCTTTTGATGTGGTGATGCAGAATGGGTTTCCTGGGAAAGGTATCGTTCTCACTCAGATTTCAAAATTTTGGTTTGATTACTTTGGAGATCGCTTTTCGCACCATTTGATTAGTACAAATGTTGATGATGTACCTGGATTGAATGCTGAGGAAAAAGATGCTTTGAATGGTCGAATCATGCTTTGTCGTAAGACTGAAGTGGTGCCGATCGAATGTATTGCTAGGGGCTACATAACAGGAAGTGGTTGGAAAGATTATCAAGCTTCTGGCGAGGTTTGCGGTATTAAGTTGCCGACGGGCTTGAGAAATAGCGACAAGTTAGATGAGCCTTTGTTTACACCTTCGACTAAGGCGGATACTGGCCACGATGAAAACATCAGTTTTGAGGAAGGAACCAATTTAGTGGGCCTCGATCTAATGGAGTGGCTTAAGAAATCTACGCTCTCGCTTTATAAGGAGGCTAGAGACTACGCCTTGGACAGAGGAATCATACTGGCAGATACGAAGTTTGAATTTGGACAATTAGCGGATAGCGACGAGCCTTTATTGATTGACGAGATTTTTACTCCGGACAGTTCTCGTTTTTGGCCAGCTGCCGATTGGGAGCCTGGTAGGGAGCAAGCGAGTTTTGATAAACAGATTGTCCGGAACTATTTAGAAACCGTAGTTGCCTCTGGAGATTGGGATAAAACTTCTCCGGGACCCAATTTGCCGGACGATGTGGTGGAGAAA
This sequence comes from uncultured Gammaproteobacteria bacterium, assembly GCA_913041025.1. The sequence continues at coordinate 4,000 of CAJWGQ010000097.1, forward strand.
GGTATCGCGAGGTACTTAGAAGCTTATGAATTGCTGACAGGCAGTTCGCTATCGATTTGATGGATTGGGCTGATTACAAGATATTATGTGACCGTCCTGACTTCCAGTCTCAGTGGTTGATTGAACAAACACTTGAATTGGTGAAAGAAGTAGGTCCGGAAGAAATTTTTGAGGAATTAGCCTCTGTGCTTATGGCTGAGCCATTGCCACGACCAGAAGGTCACAAAGGTAGTCCAGATACCTTAATGTATAAGCTCGAGCTCTCGCGTGTGTCGCGCCAACAGATATGCGAGGTCGTTGTGGCGGCAAGAAAGCAAAATTTGACTAGTTCCGCGACCGCTCACAGGGGGCTTGCTGGGTTTGAAGAGGCTTGGACCGAATATTATGAATATAAGGGTTGATCCTCTTTGAAAAGAGTCTTAATTGCTAATCGGGGTGCAATTGCCCGAAGGCTAGTTCGAGCGATGAACGAGCTTGGCGTTGAAAGTCTGGTTATCTATTCAGACGCAGACGAAGGTTCAGCATATATTGACGAGGCAAGTTCAGCTGTCCGAATGAATGGTAATCGTCCTGATGAAACTTATCTAAACAAAGCAGCGATTCTAGAAATAGCCAGAAAGCATGGTGTAGATGCCATTCATCCTGGTTATGGGTTTTTGTCTGAGAATGCGTCGTTTGCTCGCCAAGTGAAAAATAATGGTTTTCTTTTTATCGGGCCAGATCCTGATTTGATTGAACAAATGGGGGAGAAAGTAAAGGGTCGAGAGACTATGGCGGGACATGGATTTCCAGTATTTCCTGGTTCAGAGACCTTAGGAAGTCGGGAAGATCTTAACGAGTTGGCAAGCAAAATAGGGTTCCCATTGGTTGTAAAACCGAGTGGTGGTGGTGGCGGTATCGGTATGCAAGTGGTCGGTCGTGCGGAAGATTTAGCTGTCGCTGTGTCTCGAGCAAGTTCTATCGCAGAAAAAGCCTTTTCTGACCCAAGTTTATATCTTGAAAAGTGGATCAATAGACCCAGGCATATTGAGTTTCAGATAATTGGTGACGGAAAAGGAGGTTGTGTTCACGCTTTTGATCGAGAGTGCTCGGTTCAGCGCCGTCATCAAAAGCTAATCGAAGAAAGCCCATCACCTGGGTTCGATGAAACGATGTTGACTGAGCGAGCGACATTAGCGGCAGAGGTTTGTCGGAAAATTAAATATGGCAGCTTGGGCACCTTAGAGACCTTGTTTCTGGAAAATAACGAGATGGGTTTTCTAGAAATGAATACTAGAATTCAAGTTGAGCACGGGGTTACAGAAGAAGTGACCGGCTTAGATTTGGTCAAGCTCCAGCTCAATCTGCTGACTGGAACCCGGTTGCCGGACCAGCAAGACATAGTCAGAAAGGGATTTGCTATAGAGGCTAGATTGTATGCTGAAGACCCTGATTCAATGTTCCCATCGACTGGGAGACTAGAAACGTTTCGAGTGCCCGAGTTGTTTGGGGTGAGGATAGAGACTGGTTACAAGAGAGGGCAGATGATAACGCCTTACTACGATCCGCTACTAGCGAAGGTGATAGCCAAAGGTAACACTCGAGAGCAAGCAATAGGCCGGCTTTCCGTTGCGTTGCGTGCTTTTGATGTTTCTGGAGTTAAAACTAACGCTGCCCTTTTGCAAAAAGTACTAAATAGTGAAGAGTTTTTAAAAGGGAACATAGATACAGGGCTGCTCGATCGTTTATGATTTAGTTTGAAACGGTTAAACCCTAGGGAGTTGATATGGCGAAGCATGAGGTTGAGAGCGAGGTCACTGGCAACGTTTGGAAAATCCTTTTGGAAGTCGGTGCTGACGTCGCTGAGGGGGATGTGATTATGATCTTGGAATCGATGAAAATGGAAATTCCCGTTGAATCGCCAGCGGCAGGGAAGTTGGTTGAGTTAAAGGTATCTGCTGAAGATCAAGTGGAAGAAGATCAGGTCGTTGCAGTTGTCGAAGGTTAGACTGTTATTCAGAATCTTCGTTAGGGCCTAAAAGTGCCTGTGATCTTTGAAGCCGAATGAAAGGGGTAACTTGCAGTTTTATTATTCTAAAAAAGTCTCTTTTGACAACTCGCAGAGTGTTATTCTTGTCGACCATTTGTCTGAGTATATAGATTTAAAGGGGGAGCGATGAGTGAAGATCTGGTGACGCTAGATATCACAGAGGGTGTAGCTGATGTGCGACTTAATAGGGCGAATAAGTACAATGCGTTGAGCCCTGAAATGTTTACAGCTATTCATTTGGCAGGCGAAAAACTTAGCCAAGCCAAAGAAGTTAGGGCTGTCGTTTTGTCAGGTAATGGAAATGGATTTTGCGCTGGATTAGATATGTCCAGTTTTGCGCGAATGGCAGACTCCTCTAGCTCTCGAGAAGCTCAAAAATCCGAGGAAGTCGAACGCGCGGAACCTGCAAATTATGCTCAGCAGGCAGCGTACATATGGAAAAATTTACCTATGCCTGTTATCACAGCTATCCACGGAGTTGCATACGGCGGAGGGGCTCAAATTGCCCTAGGAGGAGATATTCGTATAGCCGCACCGGATATCAAGATGTCCGTTTTGGAAATCAAGTGGGGACTTATTCCAGATATGAGTTTGACTCAGACGCTGAGAGATTTAGTTTCTCTAGATGTGGCCAAAGAGCTTACTTTTACCGGCCGTGTTCTGAATGGCGATCAGGCAAAAGAAATTGGGTTAGTGACCCATGTTGATGAGAACCCCATTCAGAGAGCTTTTGCATTAGCAAAGGAGATAGCTAGTAAATCTCCCGATGCGGTGCGAGCCGGTAAGAAACTGTTGGAGCAAACTTGGCACGCTGATGAGCGATTTGGGTTAGAGTTGGAGGAGACTTTGCAGCGACAATTGATTGGTACCTCCAATCAGATTGAGGCGATCACCGCCAATTTCGAAAATCGAGCTCCGAACTTTAGTGATCCGGAATAGACAATGTCCTGGGAAAATGAAGTCAAAGAACTGGAACGTAGAAGACATCTGGCGAAACAGCAAGGTGGTAAAGATGGCATAGCGAAGCAGCATGCTAGAGGTAGGCTTACTATTCGGGAGCGTATCGATACGTTGTTAGACCCCAACTCCTTTAGAGAGCATGGTCGAGCAACAGCCAGTCCTGTATATGATGATCACGATGAGATTACTGAATATGCACCGGCCAACTACATTGTTGGGTTTGGAAAGATAGACCAGCGAAGAATCGTCGTAGGCGGGGAAGATTTTACTTTGAAGGGCGGCTCACCCAATGCCGCTGGATTACGAAAGAGTGTCTATGCCGAGCACTTGGCGGTGCAGTATAAAGTTCCTTTGGTACGAATGCTTGAGGGTGGTGGCGGTAGCGTAAAAGGATCTGCGAAAAAGGGCGGTACCGTAGGCGAGCCTGTTTTCACCGAACCAAGGTTTAAGATTATTGCTGATGCGATGTCGGAGGTTCCAGTTGTTTCTGGAGCAATGGGTGCGGTCGCGGGCTTTCCAGCAGGTAGGCTAGTAGCTTCGCATTTTTCTGTAATGACCAAGCACACAGCGCAGGTTCTGATTGGCGGTCCAGCCTTAGTTGAGCGTGCTTTAGGAGTTAGTCTGACCAAAGATGAACTCGGCGGTGCCCAGGTTCACGCCTCCAGCGGTGTGATTGACAATTTGGCCGAAGACGAGCACGACGCTTTTGAGCAAATTAAGAAATTCCTTAGTTTCTTACCTACGAGTGTTCATGAGCGGACTCCAAGATACGAATGCGATGATTCGGTAGAGCGCATGGAGCAGGATTTGCTCACGGCGGTCCCGAGAGACAGTAACGCGGGTTTCGACATGAGGGCAATTGTCGAGATGATTGTTGATCAGGACAGTTTTTTTGAGATGGGTAGGGACTTTGGGCCCAGCCAGATATGTGGGCTCGCGCGATTAAACGGTCAACCAGTCGGCATTTTGGCCAATGACTGCATGGTTTATGCGGGGGCGATGACAGCTGAAGCGGCTCAAAAGTATCGTCGTTTCGTGGAAATGTGCGATACGTTTCATGTACCTATAGTGAATTTTGTAGATCAGCCGGGTTTTATGATTGGACCAGAATCTGAAGCTCAAGGAACCATTCGTTATGGAATGGCTGCGGTTTGCGCCGCATCTCAGTCCACGATGCCTTGGGCCGTGGTTCAGGTGCACAAGGGGTTTGGGGTGGCTACGGCTGCGCACTATGCTCCTGGTAATTATGTGCTAGCGTGGCCTTCCGTTGAGTCTGGAGCGTTGCCCCTCGAAGGCGGGGTGGCAGTGGCTTTTCATCGCGAAATAGCCGCTGCGGAGAATCCAGAAGTCAAGAGAAGAGAACTTGAAGAGCGTATTAGAGAGGCTCGTTCTCCTTTTCCGCGAGCGGAGTCGTTTGCCGTACACGAATTGATTGACCCGCGCGAAACGAGGCCCACGTTATGTGAATGGATCGATTGGATCCAGCCTCAGTTGGATAATTTAGTTGGACCTGTTCGATTTGGAATGCGTCCGTAATAACTGTTAGGAGAAAGGAATGAGTATTTCGTTTGAAGATCAAGTCGCAATAGTTACAGGTGCCGGAGGGGGCTTAGGTAGAAGTCATGCTCTGGAACTTGCGAGACGCGGCGCAAAAGTGGTCGTGAATGATCTCGGTGGTGCTATGGATGGTACGGGCGGCTCGTCTGAAGCAGCTGAGAAGGTCGTGTCTGAAATTAAAGAATTGGGGGGTGAAGCCATCTCAAATGGAGGTTCGGTTTCTGATCGAACTGGCGCTAAAAGCATGGTGGACGATGCCATGGAGTCCTGGGGTAGAGTTGATATCTTGATCAATAACGCTGGCATATTGCGAGACAAATCCTTTTCAAAAATAGAGCTGGATGATTTCCAGATGGTTGTTGATGTTCATTTGATGGGAGCCGTTTACTGCACTCATGCGGTCTGGCCAATTATGCGAGAGCAGAATTATGGGAGGATTTTGATGACGACCTCTCCCACGGGACTTTATGGAAATTTTGGACAAACTAATTATGGTGCTGCTAAGTTGGCGCAAGTTGGTTTTATGAATTCTCTTAAAATAGAGGGTGCGAAGAATAACGTTCATACCAATACAATCGCGCCTATCGCTGCGACTAGAATGACTGAAAGCTTAATCCCTGAGGCGGTTCACTCTAAGCTTGCGCCTGAGTCAGTCACTCCAGCGGCCTTGTTCTTGGTAAGCGCAGAGGCTCCCAATGGCGTCATTATGCAAGCGGAAGGTGGTCGTTTTTCGGTTGCTAGCATTGTCGAAAATACAGGAGCACAGCTAGGAGCTGACGCTACTCCAGAGGATATCGCTGCAAATTACGACATGATCTCCGACTTGGAAGGCGCTAAACCTAAAGGAATGATGCAAATCAATCTATCATAATAGGAACGGTTTTAGTGGCTGCATTAGTTTTATCATTGGTATTGAGCGTTGTTATGGGTGGCGTGCTTTGGCTGATGATAGGTAGCCGATTGGAAATAAAAGACGAACGCGCTTACAACGATCTTATGAATGTATGCGCGTATGCAGTGTTCTTGATTCCGCCGAATTTCCTCTTTGTTTTTTTTGTAGTGGGTTGAGAAGCATAAGTTTTTTTCTCAGGGTACTAGCTGCTTTTTTATCCAGTGTGTGTCTTCTTTTAAATAAAGTCTTCTGTCATGGATTCCATCCTCAGTGTTGAGGTCAAGCCTCTCAATGACCTTGGGTTGAAGTATAAGGCCCGTTGCTTGATCGGTTGCTTCAAGTTCATCGACGTTTCTTATTTTGTCAATCTCAGCTCTTAGTCGGATGAGATCTTGCACTTCCGAACTTTGGTGGAAAGTGCTTTTATAAATCCAATCCATTTTTTTTGGGATATTTGGTCTGAGCTGCCACGATTCGCTTATAGTTTTTTTATCTATTTCAATAGAAGAGACGCTCATACGGTATTGCACCTGAGTGCTTGCCCAGTAGGTTTGAAGCGCGATCCCACCTTTCATCTCACTCCACTTTGGACTGCTTTTGTTGATGAATATTGCTAAATCCTCTCCTATGGATCTCAGAACCAGTGTTCTCGATCTGGGCTGGTTGTTTGAACCGACGGTACTGACGACACATAGATTGGCGTACGCGTCCTTTTCAGCCATAGCTTGTTGTTGATCGCTTCTAAAGAGCTTAATTAGATCTGAAGTAGAAAAGGTTTCACTGGGAGGAGGCATCATCTT
>CAJWGQ010000098.1 GCA_913041025.1 uncultured Gammaproteobacteria bacterium
TTGACTTGGTAGGCTTTAGCTTCTACTAGCTCAGTAGCGGTTTGATCGGCCAAATCTTTATTCAGATCAAGCAAAGCTACCTTGCCGCCTTTAGCGATAATTTTTTCGGCCGTTGCCCTTCCTAGGCCGGAAGCCCCACCCGTAATTACGGCAACTTTCCCTTCAATATTCACGATTAACCCTTCCTTTCTATGCTGAAGACATATTTTGCAAAATCGTACCACGACAAGTAGACAATCTATTTTCTAATCTGGGATTGGCTGATGCAGTATTTCCAAAAGGCTTCCCTTAGGAGGTCTGCCTACATCTTTTTCATACTTCAATCCGACCGAAAAGCCTTTATTACCAGAACCTGTATCGGCTCATATTAAGAAGGAAAGACCCTTGAAAAGCAGGCTTCGACTGCCTGCAAGTCTTCTCTGATCTGAGAAACTCATATAACCTCGCCCCTTCACTCGTCAATAGACTATCAACCAGCGAAAAAAGCAGGTAACAGAGTTATAAATACCTTAATTTTCTATTTTCTCTCTCTCTCGCTGATTAGCATTGTTTTTGCGGGATGCAATTCAAACGAGGGGAGTACTAAAGGACAAACTTATAGTTCAGGCTACTTGCTTGAGAACCAAGCACCAATCGGGCTTGATGGAGAAAGAACTGACGTTTTAACTTCGATAAACAGCACAAACTATGATGTCGTTGTGGAAAAATACGACAACGGAAATCTAAAGCGAAAAATAAATTTTTCTGATGGCAAGCTACATGAGAGTTACACGACCTGGTTCGAGAATGGTCAAAAACAAATTGAAGTCAACTATCGACTTGGACTTCGCCATGGTGCTTCTAGAGAATGGTACCCAACCGGCCAATTGAAAGAACAATCAAATTACATTGACGGTAGCGTGAACGGAAAATACGAAGGTTGGCATGAGAGTGGTCACAGAAAATTTGAGGCCAATTACTCTAATGGACAGCTAGACGGTAACGTATATCGATGGACAGACAATGGTAAGACAATAAGTGAGCAATCTTTTAAAGAAGGTCTACTAATTCAGGAACTATGAACATTTAAATGCCTAGATTCATTAATTTCGCGTCCTGATACCTTCAATACTGATTCTAAGATCGACACCCATCTTGAATCCAAATACCTTACCGTAATCGATTCCATAATCATCTCGTTTTAAAGAGGCATATGCATCTGCACCACAAGCTCGCTTAAGTCTTATAGGATGAAAAATACATTTATATTCTTCGATCGAAATATCGAGTGGTTTTGAAACTCCGCGAAGAGTTAATATGCCCGAGATTTCCTTGGGAGCTTTGTCTTCGAAAATGAGAGTGCCTGAATAAAACGCGTACGGGAATTTCTCGACGTAAAACAGGTCCTTCTTCCGGGCTCGTTGGTTCATTTTTTCATGCCCAAAGTCCAGGGTGTTCATATCCATTTTGATCTCGACCGTACCCGTCAGATTGTCATTATCGATAGTGATCACGCCTTCGGTTGCATTAATCTTACCGCGCCATTTTGACAACCCACCCAAGTGATCCGCTTCAAAAGAAGGATAGGTGTGATCGGGATCGATTTGATATCTTTCAGTCTTTGAAAGAGAAGAAAACGGCATCAGGAACAAAGGAAGGCAGATCACTAAGTTTAAAAATAAGGCTTTCAAATTTTGTAACTATGCAGACTCAGCCAGCTTTAATCATGACAGGGCGCTTTCCATTTAATCCATACAAATTTACACGGAGACTGGAAATTGCGTGCACCAACGCATTCGGCGAGACGGTCTGTTTCCCCGTCCAAGCTATTTGAGGAAACCGATCGAAAATTCGTTCAAAGGCCATCCTCAACTGCATCTTAGCTATGCGAGAGCCCAAGCATTTGTGCACACCATGCCCGAAGGCCAGGTGTTTTTCCGCATTGTCCCGACTCACATCAAACTTGTCTGGATTAGGAAAAATCTCAGGATCACGATTAGCTGCCCCATACCAAAGTACAAGTTTTTCATCTTCCGCTATTCTTTGTCCGTTTAGTTCCGTTTCCTGGACGGCTGTGCGGCGCATATGGATTACAGGCGACACCATCCTCAGCGCCTCCTCCGACATGTTAGGAATCAAGGATGGATCGTCTAAAACCAAAGCCCTCTGATCTGGAAATTGCGTCATTAATCTAATCGTTCCGGAAAGAGAATTACGAGAGGTGTCATTACCCGCAAAAATTATTAACAACCAGGACCCGTCCAAGAACTCTTGGGGTAGTAGTTCATCATCCAGCTTGGATTGTGCGATCGTAGTCAATAAATCCGCCCGGGGATTAACCCGGCGATCTGCCATAACTCTCTCTCCATAGGCAAACATATCCTTCACTACTGAGTTAAAACGAAAAGGAAACATTGGCTCGGAAAAGAATGTTTGCCAGGGATGAGACAGAAATTGGGTGGCCAGCTCTAGGTGATGCATCCAAACTTTGACTTTAGGGCGGTCTTCTTCATCAACACCAAGCATTTCGCAAAGAGTAAACAGTGGGAGCTCTTCGGAAAACATTTTCACAAAATCGACGACAGGACCCTTCCTCTCCATCTCATCAAGCAATTCATCAATCTTTAATCCCACTCTGTCGCGAATCGTTTCTATATAGGCGGGGAAAAAGAATTCACTCTGCTGCATCCGCAATTCTCGATGAAGTGGTTCGTCGAGGCTTATTAGGCAATTCAGTGCGGCCGGAACTAGTTTTTCCGGCCGCCAGTGTTTTCGGTCAAGGACCGCAAGATTAATGCCGCCGCGTTGAGAAGAAAAAACGTTATGTGCAAGCTCAACCTCTTTAATATCTTCGTAACGAGTTACTGACCAAAACCCGGACATTCTTCTTTCCCCAGGCAACCACATTACGGGAGACTCTTCGCGCATACGTTTATAAAGCTCGAAAGGATGACCATTGGTCCAAGCATCGGGGTCCCACAATTTGAATCCTTCGATAGTCCCGTATGCCGCTTCATAAGTCGGGGATATTTGACCGGAGTCAATCAATATTTCATCACTAACTAAATCCACCAAGTTCTCCTATCTTCCTTAAAGGCAATCTATCCTGAATAAGGAAATGATCATATAAGCCAACCGACATTCCCTCAGATGTGTATGCTAACTTAGATCAGCAAAAATGATATTCCTACTGAAATAATCTGTAAAAAAATCACTTAAATCAGGCTCTAATCTTAAATACCTTAAATTATGAAAAACATACTCTTTATTACAGCTGATCAATGGCGTGCCGAATGCCTGTCCTGCCTTGGTCACTTAGTGCAAACACCGAATCTGGATATGCTCGCCAAAGAGGGCGTACTATTTTTAAACCACTTCGCAAACGCCGTTCCCTGCGGACCCTCTAGAGCAAGCCTACACACTGGCATGTATTTGCAAAATCACAGATCAGGCACGAACGGCACACCTCTCGATTCGAGGCATACTAACTGGGCAAAAGAAGTACGTAAGAAAGGCTATAGTCCGGCTCTCTTTGGCTACACAGACACTTCCAACGATCCAAGAGACTATCCGCCGGACCATGAATACATGAGCACCTACGAGGGCCCACTCCCAGGAATAGAACCTGTCGTTCCTATGTCTGCTGATGGTGCGGCATGGGCTGGATGGCTAGAAAATCTGGGCTACACGGTCCCTGAACCAACCGCACTCCTCTACACTCAAAAGTCGGACCAGATAGAATATGAAAAGGGCGGTTCAGTGCCAGCGCCCCTAGCGCTTCCTCGTGAGCACAACGACACTCGATTCATGGTAGATAGTGCTATCAACTACATTGGTGAGCAACAAGACAACTGGCTTGTACATCTATCGCTTCTCCGTCCTCATCCCCCATGGATAGCCCCGGAGCCATACAATGCGATGTACTCACCCGAAGAGCTTCAAAATTTTGAGCGTCAACCTGATATTGAGACGGAGGCTAAACAGCATCCCTTACTAAACCATTACCTTCATTTGCCTTATCACTTCGTCACTAATGATGACAAGAAAACGGCGCGTCTTAAGGCCTCTTACTTTGGTCTAATGACCGAGGTTGATGACAATTTAGGTCGCCTCTTTGAGTTTTTGAAGAAAACCGGCCAGTGGAACAATACCTTAATCATCTTTACGTCCGATCACGGCGAACAAATGGGAGACCATTGGCTTCTCGGGAAGATGGGTTATTTCGACGCTTCCTACCGTATACCCTTAATCATCCGCGACCCCGATCGAAGAGCAGACAAAAACAGAGATAAACAAATCGATGCGTTTAGCGAAAATATCGACATTATGCCGACACTATTAGAGTGGCTCGACCTCGAAATACCCAGACAGTGCGACGGACTTTCATTGCTTTCGATCATTCGAACCGGGCTAATTCCAGAAAACTGGAGAAAGGCAGCCCATTGGGAGTTTGACTTTCGCAGTGTTGTTTCGGGACAAAGACTAGAACAATCGCTTGGTCTCACTCAAGATCAATGCACGCTCAACGTTTTACGCGACGAGCACTATAAATACGTGCATTTCGTTAACTTGCCTCCGCTATTCTTTGACCTTAAAGCTGACCCCGGGGAATTCATCAACCAAGCGCAAAACCCTAATTTTCAATCCTTAGTACTCGAATACGCCCAAAAAATGCTCTCATGGAGAATGAACCACGACGAGCAAACCCTTACACATCTTGCTCTCACTGAGGAGGGCGTTATTTCACGTAACCCCAAAATCTGAATAAACATAATCGGGCGGGTAAATAATTCCGGAAATAAACATTAAGAGTTTATATGCCCGCTCTAAGATCCAATACCCCTGCTGATCATCTCTTTCCTCAATCAAAAACCACAAACCATTCACTTGAGATAACCAGTTTATCGTCGCCTTTCTTTCGAACTCACCGCGGATGGAAAACACACCCAAGTGACTCAACTCGCCGAGGCCCGGTGCATAGGATGAATAGCAGGAGAGGAGCCGGCCTGAATACGACCAACCACCTCAAACCCGCGGCGCTCGTAAAGCGAGATATTTGCTTGGTTAGAAGACTCCAAAAAGGCCGGCAAGCCTTTTCCGTCAATAGTGCTTAGGGCATGCTTCAACATCATAGAACCTATGCCCTGACCCTGGTACGCAGGGTCAACACCAATAAGCGGTAGATACCAGCAGTCGCCCCCGGGACGATAGCTTGCCATCTCACCAAACACGGCAAAAAGTTCTTCCTTTATAGAATTTGGCACGCGATCCATGATCACCTGGTCAGCACGAATCTTAGGTGGCAACCAAAACGATGCGCCTTCGTAATTAGACGGCGCAAAGGCAGTACCATTTTCAAAGGCCTTTCCACCAAAGGCATCCATCAGAGCAATTCCACCTTGAACATACTTGGCCGGTTCAGGAATAAACCATCGAAAAAATGGGTCACCAGAAAATGCCAAAAACATGGCTGAGAGGGCTCTCTGCTTTTCCTCAAGAGAAACCGAATGAATCGAAGGGGGTTCTGACATATTGATTCTCCATTAGAGCACAACATTAATCTTAGTTTGAGCAAGACAGCGGCTTTCTTATCAGTGGAAGGATATACTGCGAGTGCGATTAAAAATAGCAGACAAAACACCGACCAACAGAGGCTTGTAATGGAAAAACAACTGGAAGGCAAAACCGCCATCATCACCGGAGCAGCCGGAGGAATCGGAAGCCGAATCGCCAGAGCCTATGGAGAACAAGGGGCTAGGCTCATTTTATCGGGCAGAAATAAGGAAAGACTAGATTCACTTGCGGCCGAGCTAGAGTCGCAAAATCACAAAGCAATTGTAGCTCAAGCTGATGTCACAGAGCCTGGACAGGTAGACAACATGGTGGCAAGCGCAATCAAGAACTTCGGACAGGTCGATATATTAGTGAATAACGCCGGCGGCGCGATGTATGTCAAGCCTCCCGAAAAGCTCAAGCCTGAAGAATGGAACAACGCCATTGCGCTCAACTTGACCAGTGTCTTTCTGTGCTCTCAAGCCGTCAGCCAGCACATGATCGCGCAAAAGCATGGTTCTATTATCAATATCTCTTCTGTTGCCGGAATGCGACTATCACCCGCCTTCGTCCACTATGGCGCGGCTAAAGCAGGAGTAATAAATTTAACGAAGTCTCTAGCCGTGTGTTGGGGGCCCCACAATATCAACATCAACTGCATAGCACCCGGTCTGACCGCAACCGAAGGGGTTTCACAATGGCTACCAAATAAGAACCAAGAAGATGGGACTCCAGTGCCGCCTTTAGAATATCCCCCGGACCCCGAACATGTAGCCGAACTCGCCACCTTTCTCGCATCAAGATCATCCAGTCATATCAGCGGCGAGCTATTTCCAATAAGAGCTCTGACCGAACTCGCCTAACCAGGCCTAGATCTTCGTTATCTATGTTCATCGAGACCAGTTTTTAAACACATTCGAGGTGATCAACTCATGACAAGATTCTCATGCTGAACAAACCTTTAGGTTCTTCAGGCATCTCGACCTCAGTCATTGGCATAGGCACCGCCGCGATGGACACGGCGGATTATTACAACAACGCAGACACTAAAAAGGCAATCAAGACCATTCACGCGGCTCTTGATCAAGGCATCCGCCTAATCGATACGGCGCCCTCCTATGGTTGGGGAGCGGCCGAGAAAATAGTCGGTAAAGCTATTTCAGGGCGAAGAGACCAGGTCGAAATTGCTACCAAGTGCGGCGTGTGGTGGAAAAGTAGACGAGGGTCTCCGAATGGCACAAAAAATGGCAAGGACACTTATATTTGCCTGAGCCCAGACGCAATCGAAGCACAACTCGACGATAGTCTCCGAGGGTTGGGAGTCGACTACGTTGACCTGCTGCAAGTACACAAACCGTCAATCCCCCCTGACTTAACGCCAATAGAAGAAACCATGGATTGCCTCATCAATCTAAAACGTAAAGGAAAAACCCGAGCTATAGGAGTATCCAATATGTCATTGGAGCAACTGAAATCCTATCAATCGATAGCGAGCGTTGATTCTAACCAACTTCGCTACAGCATGCTTTATAGAGATCACGAGAGCGACGTCATGCCTTTCTGTTTGTCCCACAATATTGCGACGTTGACTTACTGGAGTCTTGAATATGGCCTCTTAAGCGGAAAAATCTCTAAGGATCGAAATTTCGCACCGGATGATTTTAGGAACGAAGCGGAGCATTGGCATCCATGGTACAAATCACATAATCGCGAAAAACTCATGTCTATGTTCTCTGGCTGGCATGATCTTAACGAAAAATACAGCTGCACTATTTCTCAACTGGTGCTTGCTTGGACAGCAGCACAACCCGCAGTCAGCCACGTGCTCTGCGGCAGCACAACGGTCGACCAGTCTATCGAGAATGCAACAGCCGGAAACCTGGACATCGACTCTGCAGATATCAAGCGTATAGAGGATGATCTAATCGCCCTAGATAGCACTAAGTAAACCAACACTCTTGCTCAGATCAACTTAAGAAAAGACTTCGAACTAATAATCAAAAGCCCAGAGAATCAGGCTATTTATTTTCTGCTCGAAGCCCTCTGATCGTTTCCAACAACTCTAGCAGCAATAACGATTCTGCCTGAACGAACTGGGGGCACTCGCGCAAACCTGCAGCCAAACAACGATGAATTGCTTCTGTCATATAAATAAAGCCTTGCTGATTCGGATAGGCGCCAGGAAGGCTTATTGAGTCAGGCAACGGGTATTCAATTTCCTGAACAGGCGATGGGGTATTCCCACCTCTATATCTCGATGGAGCGGCAACCGGAACTCTTACCGACAAGCGGGTTGGACAATGACCTGGCTGCTCAAGTGTTATACGACCCTTGGTTCCTGTAATCTCAGTCACCTCCGGAAACTCACTCGGGTAACTAACAAAGGTAAGAATGGCGAAGCGATCGTTTTCATATTCAAGAATTGCACCGCCAGGACCGCTCGTCGATCCAGCAGCCTGTATGTGGATCGGTTTCGCCTGGGCACCGTAAGCAAGTATCGCCGCCTGGGCAGTGTACAGCGATTCGAAATCTGACTGGACCATTACCACATCGCCAATTTCGCCGCTTTCAATCAGGCTACGCGCATGCTCTACCGCGGGGAAAAATCGTGTCCATACCCCATCCTGCAGCATCACTCCATTCCGTTCAGCGGCAGCGTACATCTCACGAGCATCAGCGACATTTTTAGCCAAAGCTTTCTCACAGAGAACATGTTTACCGGCCTCCATTGCCAGCAAGCAGTGCTCCTTGTGCATCTCGTCAGGGGTACCAATGTAGACAACATCGAGATCCTCACCGTCGAGCATTCGCTCGAGGTTATCGTAGCCTTTCTCCACTCCGTGGGAAGCCGCAAATGAATCGGCTTTGTCTTGCGACCTGGAAAATGCGGCAGCCATGGTTGCCCCTGGGCATTCACGTGACGATCGAACAAACTGGCGAGAAATCTCACCAACCCCGACAACGCCCCATCTCAACGGGTAATTAACGTCTTCCAATGAAGTCAATCCCAAGCTGACATCTCTAGGCGTAAACGTTGGACCGGGAGGAAGAGGACTTTTCTTCTTCATGTATGCTGTTCCATGTTTATAAATGTTTGCGCTTTAACTGGAGGCCGGTTTCTCGTTTTGAGGGCCTAGCTAGAGCCATTTTTGTCTAATAGGTGTTCGCCTTTCTTCAATCCACTATTGAGTCTTGAACAACTTTCGCGATGTCAAAGGGCACCTCTTTAGAAGGCTGTTGCACCATGATCACGGCCGCAATACCGGAAGCGGGTTCCGACCATGAGTATGTGCCCGCCGCGCCGCCCCAGCCGAAAGCCCCGTTTCCGTGTGGTATTGAAGAATTTTCGCTGTCCAGTGTAATAGATACAGTGTATCCAAAACCTTCACTGTTGGTGTTGTCTTCGCGTTTAACTTTGCCATGATACAAGCTGCCTACCTGATTGGATGACATTCTGGTAATCGAATCGAGGCTCACAATCCTATTACCTAGTAGCTCTCCTCCGTTTGCCAACATTTGTTGAAAGTGAAGAAAATCCCGAGCAGTGCTTACCAAACCATAAGAACCAGAATAATAAGAAATTTGCTTTTTCCAATCGTCTTTATCTCCCTTAATCACGACGACCCGAGAATATTTCTCAAGGGGAACCTTCCAATGGGTGTCCTTCATATCGAGAGGATCAAATATGTTTTCTTGAACGAATTCGTTAAATGGTTGGCCGGAGGTAATCTCTATAATCCGAGCAACCACATCCAGTCCCGTTCCGGGGCTATACATCCAGCGAGATCCAGGTTGAAAATCAAGAGGGCCCTTAGCGACATCCTGCACATGGGAAGCCAGAGTATTTTGCTCGAGGTGAGTCTCCCAAGGTTTTTTATTCCAATCAGACACAGCCGTACCTAGTCCAAAGGACCCAAGTCCCGATGTATGAGTTAACAAATCATGAATAGTGACCGGTCGTTTTACCGGCACGGTACGATGAGACGGCACATACCCGTAGTACTTTTTAGTTAGCCTTCCATAGATTCTGCCAAACAACTTAAGCAACCGACCGGGTGTCTTACCGTTTTTATCGAGCGAGGGCCAAACAAATTTGGGACTGATGTCTTTACCTTTCGGGTCAGTCAAAACAGCAACGCGTATCTCAGAAAAACTAGATATAAATTCTTGTGCTTCGTGGTCCGCTTCGAACAGGCCCTTCTCCATCGCTATCATAGCGGCCACGCCTGTCACAGGCTTAGTCGAAGATGCCATCTGAAACATCGAATCAAGTTTCATCGGCGTTTTTGTATTCAGATCAGAATATCCATGGGCCTCGAAGTAAACCGGTTTCCCGTAACGACTCACCGCAACAACCGCACCCTGAATTTTTCCAGAACCAACGTGACCCTGAACGACACTATCGAGCTCCGACAGCTTCTGGCGGGACATGCCCACAGCGTCGGGATCCATCAAGTTAGCGTCTTCGTCGTTTTTTGATGATTGCATCAAAATCTAATCGAATGCGGACAAAACCTCTTCCTCAACCCGTTGCCATGCCGCGGGTTTATTAGGTATGGCGCAAAGCATGATCTCTTGGGCACCTGCATCTATATAAGCGCCAAGCAAGTCTTGTATCGCGTTCGCTGTACCCCAGCAATACCAAGGCATTGAGGCTTCTTTTTTTGCTTGCCATTCAGCATCAGAATCAAACAACCTGA
>CAJWGQ010000099.1 GCA_913041025.1 uncultured Gammaproteobacteria bacterium
GTCACCTGTCTAAAGACTCAGACAACAATGCGATAATGGCGCAAACGCTTGGGTACGGTACGGATTTCATCGACTTTGTCGGCTATCACGCTTGGGTCGGCACTGATCAGTCGGTAGAGGCGGTTCAGGTTACCGAGTGGTCCGAGCCCCAGACCGTCATTGGTAGTCATTTACACCGCATTGTTTACCCAGATTTTTATGAGAAGCACCAACAAAAATCCAAGGAATTAGAGACGGGGCACAGGCACCGATCGGGGAAAGTCAGCTGCTTGCAGCTTCGTGGGGAATATTTGTTCGCCGCTGCTGGGGAGAAAGGAATGATTGTCTATGATGTAGCTGGCATCGCCAATAAAGGAATCAGTCAGAGAATTATCACCGCTCCGTCGTCTAAGAGGGGGCACGACACAACTATCGATAGTGAGAATGCGACGTGCCTTTCTCTCGTTACTACCCAGCCAATAGCGCCAGAGCGGAATCAGGGTGAATTGATGAGGGTGATTAACGAAGAGAAGCCTTTCCATCCAATATACAATTACGCTGTAATTACCGATTCGGTCGAGGGAATAATCCTTACCGACATAGGGACATTGGCTGACGGCGAGCCCAGGAACAACTTCTTGACGCGGGCACTGACTTGGAATGAGGGTGGCGTGTTAAATGGTGCGAGGGACATTGCCGTCGGTGGTCGATACGCCTACATAATCGCTGACGCCGGCTTGGTTGTCTTAAATTTGGACGATCCTTTGAATCCAAAGCATTTAGCAACCCTACCACTTGTTTCTGGTCGGTCGGTGGTCCAACAGTTTAGGTACCTGTTTGTAACGGACGCAGAGGGTCTGAAGACAATTGATGTTACTAATCCCGGAGAGCCTCAGTTAGTTTTAGATTCGAAACTGGCTCTGGCGGATGCCAACAAGGTTTTTGTTGCGAGGACATATGCCTACGTCGCTGCTGGATCGGATGGCCTGATAATCGCGGATATTGAGGACCCAGAGAATATAAGCCTTTACAAGCAATTCAACGCTGGGATCGTCGATGCACAGGACGTCGTGGTCGCGAGCACTAACGCGAGTCTTTATGCTTACGTAGCCGATGGCGTTGACGGTTTGAAGGTTATCCAGCTTACCTCACCAGATTCCCAGCCGAGGTATTATGGGTTCAGCCCTGAGCCGATGCCAGAGCTGATTGCGAGCTTTCCAATGAAAGGTAAAGCGTTGGGCTTGTCTAGAGGCTTAGAAAGAGACAGAGCAGTCGATGAGACTGGTGGCCAAGTTGCTCTATTCAACAGGATAGGGTCTGGACCGCTCTCAGAGAGCGATATGCGAGGCCTTTATCTAGACAAAAAGGGAAAGCCTTGGTTTGTCGAGGATGATCCAACGCAAAAGCTTACGGCTGAAACTCAAAGAATGGAGATCGAATGAAATCAGTACAGATATTCTTCATGTCGCTTTGTTTTTTAATTTGTTTACCGGTCTTCGGTAGTGAGATTCCGCAATACGCGGAAAAGATGCACATGGGCGTAGCGACTTGCGCGTCAGGAGTTTGTCATGGTTCGATTCGGCCGCGGTCCGCTACTAATGTTCTTCAAAACGAATTTGTAACTTGGAGCAGGCTAGATCCCCACAGTAACGCTTACAATCTTCTGTTCAACGAAGACTCAAAACGAATAGCACGTAACTTGGGACTTTCTAACGCCCACGAAGCGGCCCTTTGCTTAGATTGTCATGCTGACAACGTACCTTCCGAGAGAAGGGGTCCCAAGTTTCAGCTTGCTGATGGCGTCGGTTGCGAAAGTTGTCATGGGGGCTCGGAGATTTATCTTTCATCACACACCGATCCCAACCAAAGTCACGCGCAAAATGTTGAGGATGGATTGTATCCCACCGACGATGTTTTGGCTCGAGCGAACCTTTGTTTTTCATGCCACATGGGTGACCAGAATAAGATAGCTAGTCACGAGATTATGGGAGCAGGGCATCCAAGACTCTCGATAGAGCTAGATACGTTTACCGCGCTAGAACCTCCGCATTATCTGGTTGATTCTGATTATAGAAAAAGAAAATGGGATGAAGATAGCGTCGTCGTCTGGGCTGTCGGCCAACTTCAGGCCGCGAGACAGACGGTTTTGCTAATCGAAGAGCATTTGAACAAGAGTGATGATCGGTTTCCCGAGCTATCCCTTTTTGACTGTCATGCGTGTCACCACCCAATGTCTGATATCAAGTGGCGTCAGAATAAAACTGTTGGCCTTCCTCCCGGTTCGGTTCGACTAAACGATGCTGGTCTGAGCATGATTTTTCCCATGGTGGAAGTGCTTATGCCGGAGGAGAGCAGGAGCTTTGCGAAGTTATCTAGAGACCTCCATTTAGCGTCGAGCAAAACCGTAGGACTCGCGAGATCTCTAAAAGATCTCTCGGTTTTTCTGGACGAGTTTGAAGAAAAACTCAATCTGATACCGGAGCGCTCTAAGGATGTAATGCTCGAGATATTAAAGATGGGACAAGAGGGGAAATTCAGGGACTACGTTGCTGCAGAGCAGGCCGTCATGGCAGTGGACCTTCTTCTCCAGGCTAATGGGACGAGAGGTCGATCAGAAGTTTGGCTTAATGAGCTTTATGCAACCGTCGAGAACCAAGATAGTTATAATCCCCTTGCTTTTCAGAAGGCGATGCGAGGAACCACCGGTTTGTAAACTCGGCCTTATAAACCCGTTAAAGACAATCTAAAAAGCTAGTAAGAGTGGGAGCGAATTACAAGGTTTCGTATTTCTGTCATATCCTCTATCGCAAACTTGACGCCTTCTCGACCGATTCCGGAATCCTTCACGCCGCCATACGGCATATTATCAACTCTGTAGGACGGAACATCTCCGACTACTACTCCACCGACTTCCATTTTATCCCAGGCCCGTTGAACTTTGTAAAAGTCTCTTGTAAATATTCCTGCGTGAATTCCGAACTTACTATTATTAACTATTTCGATTGCTTCATCCCAGGTTCTAAATTTAGTAAGCAGTGCCATCGGGCCGAATGCTTCTTCGCGAGCAGCATCCGCATCAGCCGCAACATTTTCTAGCAGTGTCGCTTCCAACATATTTTCTTCAAGACTCCCGCCGCAGAGAAGCGCGGCTCCGCCTGCAACCGCGCTGTCTATCCACCCCTTTAATCTCTCGGCTTCTCCAACAGAAATCATTGGTCCTATAAAAGTATCTGGATCTTGAGGATTGCCTGATTTCAGCTTTTTCGTTGCTTCTACCAGCTTGCTTTTGAAGTCATCATAAATCTCTTCATGAACGATAATTCTCTGAACTCCAATGCAACTTTGTCCAGATTGATAAAAAGCGCCAAAGATTATTCTCTCGATCGCGTCATTGATATCCTGGGTGTCCGCATCAACCACAACAGCAGCGTTGCCCCCAAGTTCAAGAACAACTTTTTTCTTCCCGCATTTTGCTTTTAAATCCCAGCCGACTCCGGGTGAGCCAGTGAAGCTAAGAAGTTTTAATCTTTCGTCCACTGTAAAAAGATCAGCGCCATCTCTCGAGCACGGCAGAATTGAGAAGGCCCCTTTTGGTAGGCTGGTCTCTGCCAACACCTCTCCCATAATTATTGCACCGAGTGGCGTTCTTGAAGCCGGTTTCATAACGAATGGGCAGCCAGCCGCTATTGCCGGCGCGACTTTATGTGCTGCTAAATTCAACGGAAAGTTAAAAGGAGAGATGAAAGAACATGGTCCGATCGGCACTCGCTTCCACATTCCTCTGTAGCCCTTTGCTCGCGGTGATATGTCCAGAGTTTGGAGCTCTCCGGGAATTCGTACTGACTCTTCTGCTGCAATTTTGAAGGTATCAATAAGTCGACTGACTTCGCCTTCGCTGTCTTTGATGGGTTTGCCAGCCTCAATACATAGCGCGTAGGCAAGTTCATCCGACCTCTCTCGAAATCTCGCCACACAATGCTCCAGGATTTGTTGCCTCTCAAAAGAGGGCATGTCCTCCATTTCAGGAGCGGCAAGAACAGTAGCAGCTATTCCCTGGTCAATGGCTTTCGCATCCGCTAGCGCCACTCGAGTTGCTGGCTGGTTCGTATACTTATCTGTAACGATCAAGTCATCGTTTGCATAGACTGCCTCATTCGCCAAAAAGTAAGGATATTTCTCTCTTAATACCACTTCGAAGTCTCCTCGCTAAATCTTCGCGCTCAGTTTCTTAATGTTAACATTCAGAATTTCATCATTCTCTGAATAATCTACTGGACAATCGATCAAATGAACCCCAGGAGTGTCCAGAGAGTGTTTTAAAATGTCCGATAACGAATCTGAGCTCTCAACTCTGTGACCAAATGCCCCGTAGCTCTCTGCATATTTCACGAAATCAGGGTTTCCATATTCAAGTCCCCAGTCCTTGAGTCCCATGTTCGCTTGTTTCCATCGAATCATTCCGTATGCGCTATCATTCAAAATCAAGACGGTAAGATTCAACTTAAGCCTAACTGCCGTCTCTAGCTCTTGGGAGTTCATCATAAACCCGCCGTCACCGC
Source organism: uncultured Gammaproteobacteria bacterium (assembly GCA_913041025.1). The sequence goes on from CAJWGQ010000099.1 coordinate 4,539, forward strand.
AGATCGCCATAATTTTCTTGTCTGGATGGACTAAGTTCGCTGCCATGGCCGATGGCAGGCCCGCACCCATGGTGGCTAACGCATTATCTAGCAACACGGTGTTTGGTAGATAGGCCGGGTAATTTCGAGCGAACCAGATTTTGTAGACGCCGTTATCCAGACATATAATCCCATCATCAGGCATCGCGTTACGCACTTCTTTCACTAGTCTTTGGGGGTAGATTGGAAACCGAGGGTCATCCTCTCCTTCACTAAGATTTTCATTTTGTTTAGTTTTAACAAACGCCATTCTGGAGAAATCCCAATGGCTTTGTTTAGAAAGTTTTTCCTTGATTTGCCAAAGCGCATTTCCAATGTCTCCAACTACTTCAATCTGGGGGAAATAGACGGGGTCTACCTCGGCGCGATTAAAGGATACGTGTATAACAGTCGGTCCCCCGTCCTTCATGAAAAAAGGAGGTTTCTCAATGACGTCATGGCCGACATTTATTATGAGATCAGAGGCCTCAATCGCTCGATGAACAAAATCTCCAGCGCTTAGCGCTGCGTTACCCATAAAAAGCGGATGCCTCTCGTCGACCACTCCTTTCCCGAGTTGAGTCGTCACAAAGGGAATCCCAAAGTCTTCGACTAGGGCAGTTAGCATGTTACCAGTCACTTTTCTATTTGCGCCGGCTCCGACAACTAAAAGGGGTGCGGTTGCAGCTTCGATACTCTCCACAGCCGACCATATTGCTTTTTCCTCTGCGACGGCTCTTCTTGCCGGCTGAGGGATCATCGGCTTCTCATCTGTCTGCTCATCCGCGATGTCTTCCGGCAACTCTAAGTGCACGGCACCTGGTTTTTCGTCTTCAGCTAATCTAAATGCCTCTCTGGTTTTGCTGGGAATATTATCGCTGGCGACGATCTGATGTGTATACTTTGTGATTGGTCCCATCATGTCGACAACGTCAAGAATTTGAAATCGGCCTTGCTTTGATTTTTTCACTGGCTTTTGGCCCGTGATCATCATCATCGGCATCCCGCCAAGTTGAGCGTACGCGGCGGATGTTACAAAATTTGTTGCTCCTGGCCCGAGAGTGGACAAGCAAACACCGGTTTTACCTGTGAATCTGCCATAGGTGGCCGCCATAAAACCAGCGGCCTGCTCATGTCGAGTCAAGATCAGTTTTATCTTTTCTGAACGAGATAAGCTGTCAAGAAAGTCTAAATTCTCTTCGCCAGGAATTCCGAAGACATATTCAACTCCTTCTGCTTCCAATGTTTCAATAAATAGATCAGATGCTTTTGCCATATTCCGTTCACTCCCGTTAACAATCCGAACTTTGATACTAAACCGAGATAGACAACGTTGCGAATAATTTTTCGCAATCGGTGTCAACTTGGCGAAATTTTTTTTCAATGGTGTTTTCGGGCGTAAAAAAATGTTTTTGGGACTATAAAATGATCTGTTAGAGTGCTTCTGAGGGGCGTTAAGAACTGTGTTAAAGAATAATCGATATTTTTTAGGAGAGAGATTATGAGATTAAAATTAGCGGTTTTGGCTCTAGCGGGCATTTTCTTGTCTGCCTGTGATAACGCTGTTGACTTGGATGAGGCTTCGGTTGAGGCAGAGGTCGAGCCTACCCCCGTTGCCTATTATGAGTATCTTTGGTGTAAGAGAGGCGAGAATTGGACGATGGAATCGGCCCAGAGTTTCATCGCCGACTGGAATGCGGAGCTCGACGGCATGGCAAACACTCTTGACAGTGCATTCGTGTATGTGCCGAAGGATTTAGAAAACCAAAATTTCGATACGGTTTGGGTTCTTCGATTTCCTGATAAAGCGGCTATGGAAAAAGGTTGGTCAACGTATCAAGAATCTGGGGCTGATGATCGGTTGCAAACCATGCACCCTGCAGTGATCGAATGCGGAAATGAGGTAAGTAAGAATCGGTTTGGTTTCGATATGTATTCCGGTCTAAATGCACCAGATGGATTTGCCGATGAGGAGCCTTATCTTGTCCAGGGCCAGTTTTGTAATTTCAATGAAGGAAAGGGTCCGGAGGATCTAACCCGAGTCATTCGCGATCACTTTGTGCCAGCGATAGAGGAAGGAAGAGCAGATGGAAGCTATCCTAGTTACTGGTTCATGGTGGGTGCTCCCGATTTTGACCGTGAGAACCGCGCTGACTTTATCTGGATGGATTACTTCGCAAATTCTGACGCAATGGAAAAAGAAACCGGTATTTATTTCGGTAGCGAGAAGGGTAATTCGATACAAGCCATGTTCGACGAGGTTTCGGAATGCACTGATCAGAACCAGTCCGATGGCTTCTTTTTGCGAAGACCTGAGTCGTCGTAACTTAGTCAAAGCCGGGCAGATGGAGTTTGTATTTTTTCGCAAACTCTCGCATCGCGGCTGAATAGGAATAAAAAAAGGAGAATAGAATGTTAAGACTATTGATTATAATTTTTGGCGCTTTCCTGATTTCCGCATGCAATAAGTCTGGGGATGCCGAGGTGGCTGCCGAGTCGGCAGCGGTCGAAGCCACGAACCCGGAGCCGGTCGCTTATTACGAATACCTTTGGTGCAAGCAGGGCGAAAACTGGAGCCAGGATACATCTGCTGACTATATTGCGGATTGGAATAAAGAAATAGATACGATGTCTGACAACTTGGACGGAGCTGCGGCTTATGTTCCCAAAGGCTGGACAGATGATCGTTATGACGGCCTCTGGGTTCTGAGGTGGGGTGACAAAGCAGCGAGTGATAGAGGTTGGGCTGAGTATGCGGCATCAGGAGCCCAAGAGCGGTTAGAGGAGAAATATCCTGACAGATTGGATTGTGGCAACACCCCGGGAACCGATCGTTTTGGCTTCGAAATGTACGCTCCAATGGAAACTCCGGATGGCTTTGCGAGCGATTCTAACTACTATCTTAGAAATCAGTTTTGTAACTTCAAAGAAGGGAAGTCAGTAGACGATCTTCGTCCGGTGGTTAGGGATCAGTTTGTTCCAAGCATTCAGGCAGGGAAATCAGAGGGCTTATATGAATCCTTTTGGTTTATGCTAGGCGTGCCCGACTACGAGGGAGAGGATGTCCGAGATTTCAATTGGATCGAGTTCACTGAGACTGAGGAAGAGTCTGCGACAAACGAATCTGTATTTCAAGGTTCAGATGAAGGGCAGAAGATCGTAGAAAATTTCTATGATGTAGTCGACTGCACTGACTTTCAGGGCTGGGATGGCCGCATTCTGAGGCGTCCAGCATCTCTCTAGAACAATCTCACAAGTAAAAAAGAAAAGGCGAGTAGATCTCGCCTTTTTTTGTTGTTCTTTGATTATAAATGCTTAAGATGATGCCGCGTCGGGCTTTTAACAGGGAGAAACAAATATGACTTTAAGGCTAGCAGCAATATTTTTTGCGGTATTTTTTTTGTCCGCTTGTGACAACACAAATCAGTCTGCAGAGATTGGAGGTGGTTTAGATGACGAAACTCTGCAGGCGGCAACAACACCAGCGGCTTACTATGAGTATCTGTGGTGTAAGCGCGGGGATAATTGGACTCAAGAGACTTCGATGAAATTCGTGGCAGACTGGAACGCGGAAATAGAAAAACTCGAAAATATTGTCGAGGGCGCTTTTGGTTATCAGCCGAGAGGAGAGACAGATGATCGCTTCGACGGTCTATGGGCGCTTCGCTGGGCTGATAAAGAGACCATGACGGCGGGATGGGACGAATATGAAAAAGCTGGGATAAATGATCGCCTTCAAGAGAAATATCCAGATCACTTGACCTGCGGCAACACGGTCGGCCAGGATCGCCACGGCTTTGTAACCTATCAGCCGCTTGAAGCTCCCGAGGGTTTTGCGAGCGAGTTACCCTACTACCTTGAAAACAATTTCTGTAGCTACAGGGAGGGAAGATCTATTGATGACTTCCGTCCATTTATGTTGGAGCAGTTTATCCCGCATATTCAAGCGAGTAAGGCCCAGGGTTTATATCAGGGCTACTGGTTTCTAGTCGGTGTCCCTGATGGTGTCTCACCCGAACCTGGAGACTTCAACTGGATTCACTTTAGCGCAAGTGCTGAAGAGTCTGCTCGAGATAACATGATCTTTGAAAACTCAAAAGGGGGGCAGGAGCTTCAAGCTAAGATGCTTGAGATTCTTGATTGCTCGGAACCCAGCAAGTGGGATGGCTACGTCATTCGTTAAGAATTCATCTTTTGTTCTGTAAAGAAGCGGGGAGCCCTCTCCGCTTCTTTTAGTTCGCAAGACATCCAGTAAAAATTGTTTCTTCATTGTTAAATAATGGAAACCGCTCGGGATTCTATGATTCTTGGGCACGGCTAAATTTGTTTCTATTTTCAACTTGAGATGAATCTGAGGTTTCTTAGGTTGGTCAACAAAGTGAAACTCGTCTGCTCTTTGCTTTTATTTAGGTGGGACTAGTAAGCTAGTTCGATTTTTTATTTTTTTTGATCGAAGAGTAAAAGGGGGTCAGGGAGTCGTCAGACCTTATAGTCGATTAAAGCGCTGAAACCGGCTCGAGCTATAAAGGCTTATCGACAAAATTTGTTTGTGACTCTCGAGTTTAGAAAGACAAGGTTACGTTTTTGGTTTCCTGGCAATGGCTCTGGCGTTGCGGTTTGGTTTGCGGTTTGGAAAGAAACTAGAGCACAGCTTGGTATAAAAAAAAGGTGTGAGCCGATTAGTTGCTGGGTCGAAAAGGCAGTTGAAAAGATTTGAGCAGCTCGAGAGGGAAGGCTCGTCGCGCTCGCGACTTTGATGGACTGGAGATGCACTCAAAGCAGCCCTTCGGATCGAAGAGTTCGCTCTACAGATGGCCTAATATTTTTCAAATACGGAATTAGGTGTCCGTTATCTTTGATGCTAAAGTCATAATGTTGCATTTCAGATATGGCTCTTCTATCGGATATTTGTTCGAAAATTGTTCTGTATAAGAAGATAGCCCCCCCTGTTCTGTTTGTCCCAGCTGCACAATGGAGAAGGACTTTTCTACCAGCATTTTCCTCTTGCTTTAACTTCACCAAAGCTTTTTGATATTCTGCGGGGTTTCCGGTGCCGTCGCCCTTTAATGGAAACCTATGGATGGGGATACCTAATTCCTTGGCTATTTCTATCTCTTGATCCTGCCAATCATGATTAGATTTTTTCTCGGTGAGAGAAATAATGGTATCGATCTCGTGTTCTTTCAAAACTGAATCATAGATATCGGGATGGATTCGGCCGCTACGAAAGATCGTATCTTGTGCTACTTCTCCAAATCGTTTAGGAAATACTCTAGGGCGCACTTCTTCAATCAAAATGTACAAGCTTATGATTGTTCCAAATAATGCGAGTACAGCGTTTCTCAAGTTCCTCTCCTCTTTGCTAGAGATCATAAAAGGTTTGCCTGAAGCCAAAGTAAAGATTGTTGTTCGAGACAAAAAAAACCCCGACAAGAGCCGGGGTTTTTGAACTAATTTTTAAAAAATTAGTGGCTAGCTTCCCCGGAATCTTTAATTGCAAGGTTCCAGATAACAAGACCGAACAAGATCTTGTTCACAA
>CAJWGQ010000100.1 GCA_913041025.1 uncultured Gammaproteobacteria bacterium
TTTTTGGTCTTGGGTCTCTGTTTGTCGCATTGGTTTGGGTTTATGAACCGCTTCGATTTTTCTTAGATAAAGTGTTCAGTAACTTGAAATTCTTTGATGTCACCGCAATCTTGATTCCAGCAGCGGTTATTTTGGCTTGCTTGCTCGGATGGTTAGGTGCCTTTCTTTGTGTAAGACAACAGCTGAAGAAATTAGAAATTCTATAAATATCAGTAGGTCGTCTAACTCTCTTTTTTATTATAGATCGATCGGTTGGACTCCAACTCTAATGGTAACCAGCTGACATCCACGCCTCCGGAAGCTTGGCATATTTAGAAGTTGCAAAATTCAAACGCGTTGCCGGGTCTTCCGCAGGTCGATTAGACAGCTCACTTCCTGTTCTGTCCTCTCCATCGACTATTGTAATGTTCGTACGGCGCTCTCTTATTCAGACAAAATATAGACATATTGAGATATAATCCATTATAATGGAATACTATTAGACATATATGAATATAAAAGTACTATTGTGTTTTAAAAGAGACAAAATATAGACAACACGTTCGCAGGCCGATTAGGCTTAGCACTCTCTCTCTGAGAGTGCTAACATTACTAGACGCTTTTGGAGACAGTTTATGACATCAGATGTAATGAGTTTATCTAACCTGGCACCAGGCCAGGATATAGATTCTTACCTACAGACTATCAGTAATTTTCCGATTTTGGACGCAGAGGAAGAAAAGATATTGGCAGAACGATTTGTCCTCGAAGGGGACATCGAAGCCGCGAGATCATTGGTAGTCGCTCATTTGCGGTTCGTAGTTCACTTGGCTCGTAGCTATAGAGGTTATGGCATGAATGAAGCAGATTTAATCCAAGAAGGTAATGTTGGATTAATGAAGGCTGTGAAACGTTTTGACCCTAGCGTAGGTGTTCGTCTGATTTCGTTCGCAGTGCATTGGATTAAAGCTGAAATTCACGAATACATCCTGAAAAATTTCCGAATAGTGAAAGTGGCGACGACGAAGGCACAAAGAAAATTGTTTTTCAATCTGAGGTCTGCAAAAAAGAATCTGAGTTGGTTGACCGCAGATGAATCTAAAGCAATCGCAGAAGATCTCGGTGTACCTGTAGCTGAAGTTGTTAAAATGGAAAGTCGGCTGACGGCATCAGATGCTGGATATGATGGTTACGATTCTGATGATGAAAACGTTCCTCTGTCTCCTTCCCAATATTTGACTTCTGACGTAGAAGACCCTGCTGATTCGGTTTTGCGTAATAGCGAGGAGCAGGATAGCAGGAGGAGGCTTGAATTAGCGATTTCTGAACTTGATCCTCGCAGCAAGGAAATTTTACAGCAAAGATGGCTCTCTGATGAGAAGGCCACGCTCCACGAGTTAGCGTCGAGCTATGGTGTTTCGGCTGAAAGAATACGTCAGATCGAAAAAAATGCGATGACGAAAATAAGAAATCACATGCAGGTGTGATTCAAGGATTACTTCGCTCAAATGGGGTTTTTGTGATCCAATCCAATCGTCTATTTCAGTTAGCCGCTGGCTTGTTGGGCGCTTCGGGTGTGGTTTTCGGAGCGTGGGGTGCCCATGGATTAGGAGGGCATTTAGGGGAAAGCTCGCTCAATAGTTGGCAGACGGGCGTGGACTATCAGTTACTGCACGCGATTCTATTATTTGCGATCGGGATTAAGCATGCATCTGGGGAAACCGGGTTGCGAATTGTTATCAGCGGCGCCTTCATTCTCCTAGGCACTTTGATGTTTAGCGGTAGCATATATTCAATGCTGCTCCTGAGCTGGGATTGGTTGTGGCCGATCACGCCTCTTGGGGGTTTATTTCTTATTCTGGGCTGGTTAGTAATATTATACGATGCAATTGTTGCATGATAAGGGTGCGAACATGGGCAGCTTGCATGCGAAAAACATATACACGAATTTTAGAGGTCGAATAACGCCCGCTCAAAAATCTGCAATAGAGCGCTACGGAAATCAGTATTTTATTACTGACTTGAGGAACCTAGATAGCCTGGTACGGACAGCATCTAGTCAAGAGCTGAAGATAGAGATCGGGTTTGGAATGGGCGTAGAGCTTGCGCGTTGGGCGACAGAGTCCCCAGATGCATCAATCCTGGGTATCGAGCTCTATAGGCCTGGTATAGGGTCGCTGTTCTCGAAACTGGTTAGCGAGGGTATAGAAAACGTCAGGGTAGTCGAAGCTCCCGCTCAAATTGTAATTGGTGAATTACCTAACAATTCGGTTGATGAGATCCGAATCTTATTCCCGGACCCCTGGCCAAAAAAGCGGCATCACAAGAGACGGCTCATCCAGAAGGATTTTATCTGCCAGGTTGAGAGAGTATTAGCAAAAGGCGGGCGCCTACAGATAGCTACAGACTGGAAACCCTATGCTGATTGGGTTCTTTTCTGTATTGAAGAAAATACTGGTTTTGTGAAATTAGTGGACGAGGGTATGTTGGCTCAAGGTGAGAGAGGCTTACCTACAAAATTTGAAAAGAGGGGCTTGAACCTTAAACATAAGGTGGCCGATTTTACGTTTGAAAAAACCTCTTGATCGATCAGAAGCAAAAGTGCTCTAAGACACTATCAAGGTTTCTATAGCCAAACGGTGTTGTTTGGCATTTGTTCGGGTTAACGAGGCCAAGATCAGAAAGGTTACTCCAAATAGATTCTACATCTGAGAAATGTAATCCTGTATTACGCTCAAATGAGGACCATTCTGCGCCATCTAAAAGCCTAAGAGCGTTCATCATGAATTCCAGAATTAGATCTTTTTGTGTGATCCTGAGTATCGATGTCTCAGAGGGTTGGTGTTGATAAATTCTTGGCTGACTTGGTTTTTGTGTTCTAATCACTCGATTTAAGAAAGTCAGTTTTCCATGGGCGCCCGCGCCGACACCAAGATAATCACCGAAATTCCAATAGTTCAAATTGTGACGGCATTCAAAAGATTCTTGAGCAAAGGCTGAAATCTCGTATCTTAAGTAGTGATGCTCTGATAGAAGACGCAAGCCTTCTTCTTCGATTTGGGTCAATGTAGGGTCGCGAGGTAGTTTTGGTCTATTTTTATAAAACTCGGTTTTTGGTTCTATTGTTAATTGATACCAAGATATGTGTTCTGGCTCGAGAGCCACGGCTTGTTCGAGATCCTTGATCGCTTGTGAGACAGTTTGATGGGGAAGTCCCCACATTAGATCGATGTTAATGTTTGTAAACCCAGTGTCCCGGATTGATTCAAATGCAGAAAATATTTCACGACTTTCATGTATTCTTCCGAGAGAGTTTAGGTGCTTGTCGTTGAATGATTGTGCTCCCATTGAAATTCGATTAACGCCAGCGCTCCTCAGCTCCGAAAGGTTGCTAAATTCGAGAGCGCCCGGATTAAGCTCTAGAGTGACTTCGACGCTCTCATCTAAATTGGTAGCACTTAATACATCCTGAATATAATGTGGAGATGCGAGACTCGGAGTGCCTCCTCCAAAGAAAACCGATCTATACTTTTTTGACCCGTAGGTCATTTGTTGGTGCGTTAAATCTTCCGCTACGGCTGCAAAGTACTCTTTTTGTGGCGCTACTCCCTTTATGGGGTGAGAGTTGAAATCGCAATATGGACACTTTTTGACGCACCAAGGAAAATGAATGTAGAGCCCTGGAGAAGACAGCATTAAAAGCTGAGTTTTCGCAGCTTGGTCATCAAATCTTGTGAGGCGTGAGCTCTATGGCTTATTCGATTTTTGGTTTCCGGTGGTAGCTCAGCCGCAGTGCATTTGTATTCGTCTAGCCAAAAGTAGGGATCGTAGCCAAACCCGTTTTGGCCCTTTGGACTCTGTATTATCGCGCCATGCCATTCGCCTATCCCTATTATTGGCGTCGGGTCCTCTTCGTGTCTTATGAAAACGAGAACGCAGTAATAGAAAGCATCATTTATCGATTGATTTTCAAGCGCTTTCACTAGTTTTTGGTTATTTTCTTGGTCTGTAGCTGCCAATCCAGCATATCTGGCGGAGAAGATACCTGGTTGACCCATGAGCGCCGGCACACATATCCCACTATCGTCTGCTATGCTTGGTAGTCCAGAGAAACGCGATACCTCGCGCGCTTTAATCAAAGCGTTTTCAATAAAAGTTTTCCCCGTTTCTTCGGGACTTGCGATACCAAAGTCATCTTGAGTGATCAGTTCGAAGCCAAGTGGTTCTAAAATCGGAACCAGTTCTTTGACTTTACCTTGGTTTCTTGTTGCGAGAACGATTTTCATTCTTCGCCCCAATACAGTTTTTTTGTGAACCTCAAAGTTTCTGCTTTATTAGCAGGAAGCTGGATTTCGGTCGAGAATCTTAATAACTCTTCCTTTCCATGTTTAATTGCTGCTACATAGTATATCGCGCTACCCTCGGAGAATTCGCTAAAGCTTAATTCTTCCTGCTGGCCAAGTAGGTTTTCTTTTTTTCCTTCTACAGACGCTTGTACCGAAGAGCCGTTTCGATCCTTTATAGCGATATTTAAAATAGACCGATCCTTCGCTCGCACAAACTGATACTGATTAGCCACATTTTTGGATAGCATCAGCGTTGGCACGATAGAGTAGTGTATCGTGAGCCCGTCCCGTGTCTCTAGGGTTTCAGCCGAAGTTCCAACAATAATTAGCAGACTGACTAGAAAGAGTGTCAAACGAGAATACATTATGACTTGCCCAATCTATAAAACGCGAAAGCGCTCAAAAGATTAGGAGCAACTTTTATTAAGGGACTGCTGTTGTGTTGGCTGTTAACGTATTTTTTTTCGATTATGTTGATACTCAGTTTTTTACAAAGAACTTCAAAATCTCGGCAAGTACATAGGTGAATGTTAGGGGTATCAAACCAGCTATTTGGCAAATGCTGTGATACAGGCATGTTGCCCATGGCAATTTGCAATCTGCATCTCCAATTACCGAAGTTGGGGAAGGAGACAATGCATTCATTACCAATTCGAAGCATTTCTAATAAAAGTTGATCTGGAGCTTCCACAGATTGCAGTGTTTCAGTCATCACTACTATTGCAAAGCTGTTACTAGCAAAGCTGTCCAGTCCCCTGTTTAGATCGTGCTCGATCACATTGACTCCTTTTTGGAGACATTGCTCAATGTTCGCGGCGTCAAGGTCTAGACCATATCCGGTTACTGACTTATTTGTTTTGAGATAGCTCAATAACTCACCATTTCCGCAGCCCAAGTCTAAAACTCGTGTTTGAGGTTGAACCAAATCAGCGATTAGTTGTAGATCAGACCTCATCGAGTTCCCGGTAAATGCGAGTGATGTAAGTTTTTAACGTATTAAAATATTTCGGAAGTGGTAACAAAAAAGAATCATGACCATGTTCTGACTCGATTTCAGCGGACGAAACGTTCTTGTTAGCTGCAATCAGGGCTGAAACTATTTCTCTAGAGCGATCTACAGAAAAGCGCCAGTCCGAAGTAAACGAAATGACAAGGAAGTTGCATTTTGCCGACTCAAAAGTTTTTTTTAAATCTCCTTTGTACTTGGCGCTCGGGTCAAAATAGTCAAGAGCTTTTGTCATTAGGATGTAAGTGTTTGCATCGAAGCTTTTGGAAAAAACGGATCCTTGATGGTGCAAATAGCTTTGAATTTGAAATTCGCTGTCTTCTCCTTTTTTAGGATTTTGAAGCTCTCTTCCAAATTTGTTTCCCATGCCATCATCGGATAGGTACGTAACATGCCCCACCATTCTAGCTAGCATGAGTCCATGAGTAGGTTTTTTACCATACTTTATGTAATTGCCTGAATAAAAGTCTTGATCACTCTCGATAGCGTGTCTCGCAATTTCATTAAAGGCAATATTCTGAGCAGAGAGCTTTGAAGCTGCCGCAATTACTATCGCGTTGTCGAGGCGCTCTGGGTAGTCAATGGCCCACTGCATCGCCTGCATTCCTCCAAGACTACCCCCTATAATTGCCGCATATTTTCGTATTCCTAGGTGGTCGGAAAGCATAGCTTGGCTTCTGACCCAATCCTCGACAGCAACCGAAGGGAAGGCCGAGCCATATATTTCGTCAGTTTCCGGATTAACACTAGATGGACCAGTACTGCCATGACACCCTCCTAGGTTGTTCAGGCTAACCACAAAGAATTTATTTGTATCTATTGGCTTGTTAGGCCCGATGCACGTATCCCACCATCCTGGTTTTTGATCTTCATGCGCATGATAGCCTGCAGCGTGATGGTGGCCAGAAAGCGCGTGGCAGATAAGTATTGCGTTTGATTTATTTTGGTTAAGTTGGCCATAAGTTTCATAGATTATTTCGAATTCTGGGAGGCTTAGTCCGGATTTGAGTAGAAAAGGATTTGACTCTTTAAACGATTGCTCTTTCACTAAACCCACAGAGTTATCTGATTTGTTCATGTGATTTGTTTTAAAAAATTCTGCAGTAGGCTAATCGTAAAGATCACCAATATTGGAGAAAGATCTATTGGTCCAAGAGACGGTATTAGGCGCCTAGCCGGTTCCAAAATCGGTTCGACGATGTCCTGGAGAAGTGCGATTGCCGGATGAACCCCCTGCTGGGCAAAATAACTTGCAATGATGGTTGCCAGGATTGACCACCAGTAGAAGCTCAATAATATTTCGCCTGTTCGAGCTAATGACATAACCAGCAGATTCAACCAATTTGGCACAGTGCTCATCATTGCGAAAATAGCGAAATAAAAGGCGACACTGAATAGGTAGGCAATGGCTATCGATGCAAAATCTAAATTTTTATAGGGTTTTAAAAGCCCTCTTAAGGGGCTGGCTAATTTGTCTGTGGCTTTGATAACTGCTTGGCTCAGGCTGTTGTAATAATCGGCACTTGAGGCTTGCAATAAGAACCTAATCAAAAATAGCAGACTGGCGAGATGGAAAATCAAGTCGATTAAAGCGACCAATCCATTCATCATTAATTTCCAAACTCTTGAGATAGCTCTTTTGAGCGGATGAAGGCATTTTTGATCCCAAGTTTAAATGCTTCGTCGAGGCCATGATCTTCGAAAGTTTGAAGGGCGCTTTGAGTTGTTCCTCCTGGGGAGGTCACCTTTTTTCTGAGCAACTTTGGAGTATCTTGTTGTTCTCTACTAGCCAGCTTTGCCGCACCCAGGGCAGTCTGTAGGGTGAGTTCAAGAGCTTCGTTTTCAGTAATTCCCAACTCTATACCTGCTATGACCATCTGCTCCATAAGATAGAAAAAATAGGCCGGACCGCTTCCAGAGATCGCCGTGATTACATCAAGCTTGTTTTCATCGCTTACCCACAGCGTGGTTCCGACCGAACCTAAGAGTTGCTCTGCGCTTTCCTTTTGTTCGAGGGTCGAATACTGGTTTGCGTATAGTCCAGTGATGCCTTCCTGTATTAATGCTGGTGTGTTGGGCATACATCTAATTATTGACTGTTTTCTGGGTAACCAGTCTGATAGAGCCTTGGTGGTAATGCCAGCTGCAATCGAGATCACAAGTTGCTCTCTACTTGATGTGAGTGCCAGGCATACGTTCTTGACAATTTGCGGTTTAACGCAGATCAGAATCAATTCGGCGCCATTTATACATTCGTTGTTGTCTTCAAAAAGGCCAATGCCAAATTCTTCAGCCCGATGTCGTTGGCCCGCGTCTGGATCAGAGATTCTGAGTTTTGATTGATCGTATCCCTCTTCAACCAGACCGCTCAGAATACTGATGGCCATATTACCAGAACCGATAAAAGCAATTTCTTTGTCCATTTTTTTTTGAGAATTCATAGTGTAAACGTAGCTAAAATTTCAGTTCCCTCTAGTTCCGAATAAATTGGTCCCTAATCGAATAGTATTTGAACCCGATTGGATCGCTTGTTCAAAATCTTTTGACATGCCCATCGATAGAGTGTCCCAGTATATATTCTCCTGATTTGATTTCAGAGTTTTCAGTTTCTCAAACATCTCGAATGCGGTTTTATAGCCAATAACTGGGTCGGTTTGTTCAGATAATATGATCATAAGCCCCCTGATTTTTATATTAGGGAGATCAGTGGCTTCAGAGACTAACTCTTCGATTTCGCTCACATCGATGCCCCTTTTGTTCGGATCTTTGTCGACATTCAATTGAATCAATAGATTTAGGATTTTACCTTTAGGACAATGATTACTTAGTCTCTTCGCAAGTTTCAAACTGTCTACGCTATGAACCCAGGCAAAATTCTCTGCAATGAGTCGCGTCTTGTTAGATTGGATACTCCCAATAAAATGCCACGCTATATCCAGGTCTCGCAGTCTATCCATTTTTGTTAAGGCTTCCTGGACATAGTTCTCGCCGATATCTGTTATACCTGCATTGTAGGCTTGTCTAACCGTATCTGCGCTTTGCGTTTTCGTAGCACCGATGAGCCTGATGGTGGATAGATCTTTCTCCACCAATCTACAAGAAAGGTCGATGGCTTTCTTTGTCTTGGAGAGATTAGACTCTAGTTTCTCTGTATTCATGCAGATCCAGACCAATACATCAAAGGGAAGATTGTTGACCGCTCGATCGGCAACTCTCTAATCACAATCTTAGTTTTCATTCAGCCAGGTTTGAGCAATTAGGCAGGCAGATGTCTCGTGAATCTTTAATCTGCTATTTTTTAAGCCTCTGTTTTCAGACAAGGTTTTTGCCTCTCTCGTGGATAATCTTTCGTCGATGAGTTTAGTCGAGGTATTTGTCTCCTGTTCGAGCCTTGCTTTAAATTTTTGAACTCTTTTGGACATTTCTGATTCAGATCCATCCATATTTAATGGATATCCCACTAACAATACTGAAGGTGCGTATGTTTTTACTAGGTCTCGCACTTCAGTCCAGTTTGGATGTCCATTTTTTGCCTTTAAAGTTGTCAACTCGCTAGCGGTGTTTGTGATTTTTTGCCCTACCGCTACTCCGATATTAGTTAATCCGAAGTCTATCGCTAGTATAAAGGCTGATGGATCAAGCATAACCCGCCTTACTAGAAAGTAATTGGAGATCAATACCAATTCTTGACGCAGCGATTTGCAAACGATCGCTATAATCTGATTTAAACAGAATTTCAGTATCGGCTTCAGCTGTTAGCCAAAGGTTTTTGCTAATCTCGCTTTCCAGTTGTCCAGGGCCCCAACCGGCATAACCGAGAGCGATTTCAAACTCTTTTGGACCTGAACCCTCAGAAATGGCTCTCAGCACATCCCAACCGCTCGATAAGTAAGCGTTATTATTTATTCTTTTTGAGTCTTCGTAGATAGATTCTGGGGAGTGAATGACAAAACACTGATTCCTTGATACTGGGCCGCCAGATAGGACTCTGTTAGTAGATAGCGCTTTATTAACCCTTAGGTTCGCTTGGTTTAGGAACTCGTTAACGAGGTAGTCGGTAGGTTTATTGACGACAAACCCGAGCGCACCTTCTTCGGAGTGGTCGCAAATGTAGATAAGACTGGAAGAAAAGTAGTCCAGCTCGACTTGCGGAATGGCTAATAAAAAATGGTCGCTTAACAGCATATTTACTCAGTAAATTATCTGTTTAGTCTTTGAGAATTGCCAGATCCTCTCAAATTCAATTACATCGTACTTTTTTGACATATCAGTATTGAAGGGCTGAAAGGGAGAGGCCTCCCTAATAGTTTTTAAAATGGCTTTGTCGATCAGACTTGATCCCGATGTCTTGATGATACTCGCTCCAATAAGATTACCGCTTCTTGAGATTACCACTCTAGTCGTTGCACGGCCTTCAATGTTCTTTGACGGGTAATTGCGGCGTCCAATGTCTTCACACTTCTTTCTCCATGCCCTGAGATAACTTTCTTCGGAGGAAGTTAAATAGTTTTGAGTTAAGATTTTTCTGGCCCGCGGCGACTCAGTTTCTGCGCTAGAGGCTAATTGAATAATCGCTGCTTTGGCTTCATCTTTTGATAAAACATTACCGGAGTTAAAGATAGTGTTCTGGTTCCTTGAGCTGGAAAATTCTGAAATAGTTTCAGATGACTTAGATATTATGTTTTCTAA
>CAJWGQ010000101.1 GCA_913041025.1 uncultured Gammaproteobacteria bacterium
GCTGACAAACCCGCAATGGCAAGCCCAAATAGATTGAGATTGATTCCAAACCAGCCCAATAGCGATAGAGAAAAAGCAATATTGACGGCCGTGCTCCCGTATCACCAAAGGCCAGTCGGACGAGTAAGAAGGAATTAAAGCCAGTGCGGGCGCCGACAGAGCCCATTAGCCAACCAATTAAAAAAATGATCGCAGACCCCCTAAGATCGCAGGCAACGACAGCTCGGAGCCAACGCCGGCGGATACCTCAATTCCGGCAATAAACGTCGGCAGCGAAAATGACACCATTGACGCGACAGCAGCAACACGAAACGCTGTGACTCGCTCAGCTAGGGGAACTGCGTGAGTGGAAAATTCGTCGTGATCGGAGATCTTACTCATTGGACGTATTCTGCGCTTTGATGCGCTCTCATACTTAACTAACTACGCAGTAAGGAGGTCTTTAACCCGCAAGAGCCGACGTAACCAAGAAACATCACGATGGGCTCCTTGGGTCGATAAGGCAACACTCATAAATATCAATACCCACCTGAACCGTCGTCATAAAAAAACCCGCGGACGAAGCCGCGGGCTTTTACAACTATAGCTCTCACTTACATGGAGAGTGAGAATCCAAAAACGAACGTACGCCCCCGCGGGCCTACGGGCCATGCTGTCTGAGTCGCATAGGGCTCTTCGTCTGTTACGTTGTTAATTGCCGCGAAAAGAGAGAGTTCGTCGTTCGAACGATAATTACCGTAGAGATCTGCGATCATCACGGAATCAAAGAAGCCCGCATCACCATAAAGCGCCTGGTTGACGCCCAGCCCCAGCACCGACTCGATCTCATCAACGCTCTGCTTGCTCTGATAGATAGTCTGTATACCCAGCGTCAGTGGTCCTCGATCCCAAGCCAGGCTCAACATACCGGTAGTTTTGGGTCGCTGTACTTCCTCTAGCTCGGGATCAACATCGGCATCGTCAAGCGGATTGAAGAAACGATCTAAATTTGACTGACGTGACGCCACTGCCCGGACTGTGAACATATTGTCACCGACCGCAAACTCATAAGACGCAGACACATCCACGCCCTTTGCTTCTAGATTTGCGAAGTTAATCTGCCCGGTCTCTAGGAAGTTAAGGCCGCCGTCTGTTGCTCGTCGCGTAAACGAGTTACAAAATCCCAGGTTGGGGTAGGAAGCCGAGTCATAACAACCTTGCAAGATATCTGAGGCACCCACGGCTGATATGGCGTCCTCAATTGTGACATCCCAGTAATCAACTGAGATGACTAAACCATCTATAAAGCGGGGGACCAAGACCACGCCATAGGTATCCGTATCTGCAGTCTCCACATCGAGGTTTGGATTTCCGCCTGACACACCGTTAAAGCGGGCTGTCAGTGGGTTTTCCCAAGCGTAGTTACCCGACGAATCGAAAATGGCGGAGTCTGCTACACCAATGGACTGAAGTGCAGCGGCACAGTTTGCGGCGCGCACCGACGAGCCATCGTTGATTCGCAGAACGTCACAAGGATCTTCGTTCTTGGCCACGGTGATGGGCAGCTTGGGATCGTATAGTTCAGAGATATTAGGCGCCCTTACTGCCTCCGATGTGGTAAACCGGAATCTCACGTCATCAATAGGGGCCCATGTAGCGCCAAACTTCCACGACGTTGCGTCACCCAATGTCGAGTAGTCTGCTTCACGGACCGCCGCATCAACCGTCAACTCTCGTGCAAACGCGCGATCCGCAAAGATCGGCAGCCTAACTTCAGCAAAGAAATCCGTTACATCGTAGCCGCCACCGGTATTGAATTGCTGGGTGTTGTCGAACGAGGTGAAGCCGAACAACCACGGCGATACTTCACTCACCTGCATCCCCGGCGTAAACGACGTGCCCTGCGGCAAAATGCCAAGTGTCAATGGATCCAAACGGTTATCGCTTTCCTCGTCGCGGTACTCAAAGCCAGCTGCATAGTCAATAGGACCGTCCAACAAGCCACTGAGGACGTCAAACGAACCCACGGCTGTTATGTTCACAACAAACTGTTCTATCTTCATCTCGTCTGTCAAACGCTGAGTAATGAAGTTCTGCGCCTCTGAACTGGCAGCGTATGTGCCGAACGGGTTAAGCGGCTGACACTGACCATCACCTGGTGTGAATGTGTAGTAACGATCACTGTAAAAACTGCCCTCGGTGTAACCGTTCGCCCACGCGAAATAATCGATGGGGTAAGCCGCAGTGGAATCCAAGTCTGAACTACAAACTGGGTTACCGTTGGCATCCGCAACCGTATCCATTGCCGCATAGAATCGGTCAAGCAAAATGCTAGTTGATTTTGACTTCTGCTTAAAGATACCTTGGTTCAGAGAAAGCTCGACCATGTGATCTTCAGTTGGCTGCCACTCTAGACCCGCTACAATGCGCGTCGTTCTGCGCGTATATGTAGATGGGTCATCATGCCAATCGAGCGCGTCTTTTGTGAAGATAAGGTAGCCCACCTGATCCATAACCGGCTGAAGTTCGGCCGGTAAGTAAGGGTTATAGGGCGTAATCTCGAGGGTATCGAAAAAACCGTCATACTCTGAGTACGTAGTTGTATCAGCTTTCACGAACTTAGTCTCGAGAAACCCTCTCAAACTGTCGCTCAACTGATAGCTCACATTGAAGTTGACGACCTGACGATCCGTCTCTGGATACAGCGTATCTACGTTGTGGTTTCCATATGCACCGTCACCACCCGTACCGAGCAGGCCATCAATGAGAACACCGTCCTGGTTTACGCGAACGCTGCCGTCCGGGTTGGTTAACCAGCAACCTGCGAGATAACCAACTCGACCACCCTCTGATTCCTGACAGTCAGCAACCCCGTTGCCGTTGATGTCGACGTAAGTATCACTACGCCCGCCAAAACCGGGGGCAATCGAGCCCTCGTGTGACGTCAGCCAATAACCGACATCGTTAAGCAATGTACGTGTTGGACCGTTCGGATCAGGGTTGGCCACGGTAGAGTAAATGCCATTATCCCGAGACCATGAACGCTCTCCGTGCAATATACCCGCGTCCTTCTCTGCGCTTAACGTCAGAACCGCATTACCATTGCCATTATCAAAATTGGTCCCCCAAGCAAGGTCAAAAACTGTTGTTTCGCCAGCCCCTTGCTCCGGTAGTCCAGCTCTCATATCCATCTGAAAACCTTCAAAATCATCTTTTAGTATGAAGTTCACCACGCCTGTAACCGCGTCTGCACCGTAGACCGCTGATGCACCACCGGTGGTCACCTCAACACTTTCCACCAGTGCTCGCGGAATGGTTCCAACATCGACCGCTTGCGAACCTCGGAAACCCGCGACGTGGCGGCGTCCATTCACCAAGGTTAATGTCCGGGCGCCGCCTAAACCACGCAGGTTGAGGCTATTGGCACCAGTTACTGAGTTCTCAGCTGTTTGGGAAGAAACAAGCGCGGGGATATCAGCCACAATATCAGCGATATTAATTTCCCCTGAATTCCGGATATCTTCCTCGGAGACTGACTGAACCGGCACGGTCGTTATCGCGTTCATATTAACAGGGATACGAGAACCAGTGACCAGTATTTCCTCGATTACCTCCTCTTCAGCAAATCCCGCTGATATAAAGAATAAACTACACGCACCTGCCAATAAGCTTCTCGCAAATCTAGCGGTCTGTTTTAATAGGACTTTCATATATTGCTTCTTCCCAAAAATTGTTTTACCCGCAACGAAATTGTTACAAATTTGTAACAGCAAGATTCATACCAAAACACGGCGAGACGCAGTGCCTATCGCAGTGCTTATAAAGATTGAGGTTATTTATTTAAATGACAGGGCGATTTTGCACCAGCTTTGGGTTCGTTCTTGCGTTTGTGGGCAAATTCGGTGCGAATTCACGAGAAAGGTTAGGAAAGCCCTCTAGGCTATAGATGCCAATAAGTCTCCTGATTGGACCACTTGTCCCTCTTTGACATGCAGCTGCAATTTTCCGGTGGAGGTCGCCTTTACCTCAAATTCTGCTTTCATCGCCTCTACGACCAATATCGTTTCACCAATTTTGACGTCTTCACCTGGGGAGGCGATCACCTTCCAAACGGAAGCACCCATCTCAGCCTTGACTTGAACGCCGTCTACGTCCCCAAGGGAAGAAACATCTATAGAGCTGGGGGCTAAGTTCGGTTCGAATTCGGGCAACTCCTTCCAACGCTCCATCTCCTTGCCAAACGCCTGCGAACGGCGGAGGTTAAACTCCGAAATTTCGTCACTCTTGGCCTCAATCATTTGAAGATAAGCGTTCAGGTCGAAGGTGGTCTCGACGACTTCGGGTTCAAATTCTCCGCTGAGTGTCTGTTTCCGCAACTCAAATAACTCAACCTGCTCTACCTCATAAAATTGTATCTGATCAAAATGTCTTAGAAGCCAGCACAAGTCGTCGTTTGAATTAAAACCTTTATCTCTCCACACTGGCATCGTCCGTCCAACGAGCTGATACCCCCCGGGACCTTCCATTCCATAAACACACATGTAAGCCCCGCCGATTCCAACACTGTTTTGCGCAGTCCATGTCCTCGCTGGATTGTATTTAGTTGTAACGAGTCGATGAGTCGGATCCATAGGGGTCGCTACAGGCGCACCAAGATATACGTCTCCCAATCCCATGACTAGATAGCTTGCATTGAAGACAATCTCTTTGACCTCAGCGGTTGTCTTCAGTCCATTGATTCGTCGAATAAACTCAAGATTATCCGGACACCATGGAGCATTGGGATTGACAATTGACATATAACGCTCTTCCGCTTGCTGGCAACAAGGGTCCCTCCACGACAAAGGCATCCTAACGATTCTCGATGCGACTTTGGCATCTTTGACTTCCACAGCTTTCAACAAGAGAGGCTCTAACGCCTTCGCCAGTGAAATTGCGTCCCATCGCCTCGTTGAAAACCGAATCTGAAGACTTCTCACACCCGGAGTCTTTTCAATTATCTCTGGAAAATTGTCCTCCTCGATAAACTTTACTAAGCGCTCAACAGCAACACGACTACTCAAATCCAGAATAGGTTCTCCGAATTCAACCAATAGCCATTCTTGGCCACTCCTTCTTACAATTATCTTCGTTTCACTTTCTTTCATCCAAAGCACAGGTGAGTCAAAAGCACTTCGTCCTCGAACGTGATCTGACACATTGGTTGTATTAACAGGTTCATACAGCAAACTTTCTTGCTGATCGCTTAAATTCCTGGCTTCTTCCTCTGAAACCGCTTCTAGCGATACTCGGTCACCTGGACAAAGCTGCCCTAATTTCCATCGATCTGCATTGATAACAACCGCAGGGGAGACAAATCCACCCAAGGAGGGTCCGTCTGGTCCCAAAAGAATGGGAGTATCACCAGTCATGTCTAACGCACCGAATGCATAAGCATTATCATGAATATTGGACGGGTGCAGACCTGCCTCACCACCATTTTCTCTAGCCCACTCGATCTTAGGCCCCAATAATCGAACACCCGTCCTGCTGCTGTTGTGGTCAACAAGCCATTCTGTAGTGAACAGAGAGCGAAGTCCTTCTTCAGTGATGAACTCTGGCGCCGTGTGAGGACCGACGAGCACTCGCACTTTGTGTCGTTGTGAGAGGTCGAGAGAATCCACGCTTACCTTCGGGTCTTCAGTATCGACGTTCTCTGATCGCGGAGCAGCAAAAGACAAGACGTTTCCGATAGCGAGACTCTTCCCACTCAATCCACCAAAGCCTGCAAGAGAGAACGTAGAGGAACTACCTAAGAACTGTGTCGCCTCGATCCCTCCCTCGACAAGTAAGTAGCAACGGAGACCATTCGTCGTTTTCCCAATGCTCAGTGTTTGCCCGGATTTAATGGTAAACGGAACGAGTTGCTCGACCGATTGATCATCCAGCAGGATTTTAACTTGAGCTCCGGTTACGACAGCCCTCGTGGATGACCTGAATTTTAAACTAGGCCCAGAAACTATTATCTCTAGGCCAGCTGCTTCAAGCGGATTATCCAATAATTGATTTCCAAACCGGAAAGACAAATCATCCATCGGTCCAGAAGGCGGAACGCCTACTCCCCAATAGCCCTGGCGACCTGGGAAGGACTGGAGAGAGGTGTCGATTCCTGGACTCAGGACCTCGATCTCTCGTGGAAAGTATTCCATATTCGATAGAGTTTTCGTCGTCATCAATTCTTCGACAAAATCCATACACCCTAGGGCGTCTTGAAGATAATGATGATTAGTACAAGTACCGAAAAAAGAGCTTTCAACCAGCATCTGCGATAATTGTTCTATTGCCTCTTTCCGCGTCCCTGCACTACCAATCAAATTCGCTAGGTGTGGATCAAACCAGTGCGAGATATTATTCTGACCTGATAGCCAACTATCGACTCTACCGTTCTCGCTAAAGCTCGACCTTAATTCACCGGGGCTAGGTAAGAAATCTTTGTAGGGGTCTTCAGCGTAGAGTCTCACTTGAACCGAATGTCCGTTTTGTTTCGTCGCCTCCTCGAGTTCTCCGATCGGCGGCAAAGTGCCTTGAGTCAAGCGAATCATCCATTCCACCAGGTCGATGCCGTATACCTGCTCGGTAACTCCATGCTCTACCTGCAGGCGCGTATTCACTTCCAAAAAGTAAGGGCGCTTTGAAAGAGGGTCGTAGAGGAATTCGACAGTACCTGCACTCTGATAGTTTACGGATGAAGCCAAGTCCTTCGAACTTTGATGAAGCAACTCCCTCACATCCGCAGAGATATTTGGTGCAGGACACTCCTCAACCACTTTTTGGTTACGCCTCTGCAAGGAGCAATCCCGATCACCAAGAATTATTACACCACCCAACCCATCTCCAAAAACTTGCACCTCAACATGTCTCGCCTCTGGCAGAAAGCGCTCTAGAAACAATCCCGAATTCCCAAACCGTGTAGCAGCCACTGTTCGTATCTGTTCTATAGTTGCTTCTAGTTCACCGGCGTCATGGCAAACGCGCATCCCAACGCCGCCGCCTCCTGCGGTGCTCTTTACCATGACAGGGAACCCATAACGGTCAGAGAAGTCTAAAGCGGATTGCGTTTCGTGAATTAAATCACTACCGGGCAAAAGCGGGACGCCCGCTGCTTGAGCCAGTTCACGAGCTATGTGCTTCTGACCAAAATCTCTTACAGTCTCTGGTCTGGGTCCAATCAGCCTGAGGCCCGCCTTTTTCACCTTATCGGCGAATTGGACATTCTCACTCAAAAAGCCCCAACCAGGATGTATCATTTCACTTTGACAATCCTGGGCAATTCGCACTATTTCTTCAGCTGCGAGGTACGCTTGTGCGCAATCTTCCTCATGAAGATCGACAACCTGATCAAATACTTTAAAGTACTCAGCATCCTGTTCACATGCCGACCGCAGGCCGACACTTTCAAGTTTCAGCCGCCTTAAAGTTGAGGCTATACGAACCGCAGCGACACCGCGATTGGCCACCAAAACTCGGCTCATGAATAGGCTTCTTTGATAATCCTGGCCTCGACTGGTGTAGGATCGTATCCGTTGCAAGGGTTATTTAGCTGCGGACAGTTCGAAATAAGTACCAGTATGTCCATACGAGCTCGGAGCTCAACATATTTGCCTGGCGCACTAATACCATCCTCGAAAGTTAACCCTCCTTGTTTCGTCACTGGCACATTCATGAAGAAGTTCACATTAGGAGGTAAGTCTTTCTTATTCAAACCGTACTCCCCCAATTCAGTGTTGAGCGCAAGCAACCAACTGTCCCTGCAAGAATGCATAGTCTTCTTTTCAAGGGCATAACGAACAGTGTTGCTTTCTGATGAACAGGCTCCCCCCAATGTATCGTGCCTACCGCAAGTATCGTCAACTATTTCCAACATGGGACGCTGGCGGTCAGAGTAAAGAATAGAACCCTTCGTCAAATAGATATTTCTCTGAAGTTGAATCGTATCGAACGCACTATATCTTTCATAAGGGTTATTCGCATTATAGAAGATGGTATCAATAGCTTGATTACCGTGCAGATCCGTAAGCCTTAAATGCTCTCCCTCTTGCACTCTCTCTATCCAGAACTCTCCGGATAAAATAGATTCCGCTATTCGGGTATCAGCCATGGTGTTTTTTCCTAATCGTTTTTCTATCTGCTCGACCCGAGGCTCAGTCGGTTGTAGCTGTCAGTATTCTTAAATCCACGTTTATTTTCTTCACAGAAGTTTTCGCATATATCATTGGCAGGCCTTTCCGGCGCTTCAAATATCTTGAGGGAAATTGGCCTCCTCGGATAATCCCGCGCGTCAAAAAAAGGATGCGGACAGGTGTGGAGACCCACGATCGAGTCAATTTCAAATCTCAGAGTAACAGTTGCCCCCGGAATAGGAGTCTGGTCCAGCACAAGATTGCCGGAATCGTCTGCCTCCACTTTACAAAACCAATTGATATTCCCCAGAAGGTCTCTTGGCCCAAGCCCGTATTTGGCAAGCTCAACCAGAAAACTATCTCGACCGCTTCGGATAAAATCGTTCCTGTGGTCTTGATAGGTAGATAAACCCCATTTCTGCACGGTCGACTCCTGGCTCGTCGAACCGCAGACCGCATCATGCCAACCATGGGAGTCCTCTATGATCGAGAACAATATCCTGCCCATATCGGAGTACAAACAATTACCTTTTGTCAGTTTAAACGTATGCTGACATTTGAGGGAGTCAGGGATATTTAGCCGCTCCAGCGGGTCAATGGCGTTGAAAGCGATCATACCGGCGCAGCCGCCCCCCTCTAGATCAGAGAGCTGAAGACACATCCCTCGATTTATCCGCATCGACCAGTGCTTTCCACCCTCGAGTATTTCTTCCGTTACAGACGCAGCCATAGGAACCTGTATCTCCTATAAAAGTTGAGGTTGTATCTCCTATCCGAGGTCACCGCAGCTGGAATTTAGATTTGTTTCAATCTTTTGTTGGGAAAGAAACATAACGCGTATTGGACCCAAATAGGAAGTGGCTCTCCCTTCCCTGCACCCACCCCGTCGATGGTAGGTGCACTGCAAAAGGTACCGAATATTCTGTCCCAAATAATCACATTGCACCCGTAGTTGCAGTTACTTTGCGCTAGGTTTGTCGAGTGGTGCGCGTGGTGGTATTCGGCGGCAGTGAAGAACCATCCATAGACGCCAGCCCTCAAGGGCAGGTTCGCATGCGTCATCCATCCTCCGGTGAAAGAGAAGGCTGCTGTTACCGCGATGACTTCTTCGCTGGCCCCAAGGAGTGCCAAAACTATCCCTGTGCTAAATCCAAGTGCAAGATATTCCAGTGGGTGCGTGCGGTCAGATCGCGCCGCGCCCATCTTTGTTATGTGGTGATGTGTCGCATGAATTCTCCAGCCCAACAAAGTAACGTGTTGCAATCTGTGCAACCAATAATAGATGAACTCACCCAAAGTGCGGGCAAGAATCGCGCACAAAATCAATCCGGGTATAGTTGCCGCATCCAGTGAGAAAGGAATGAACGATTTGTCGCTAACCCATTTAAATGCATCTTCAATTGGAGTGTGATAGTAGTCGGTAAAAAGAGGCACCCAAATAAAGAAACCAGTGAAGAGCCAAAAACAATCTTCAGCATATTCCTTGGGAGAGAGAAGCCAATCTTTCCTTCTTGCCCATATGCGCTCAGCAAGCCAAATTATAGGCAGTGGAGCTAATAGCAGCAGCGCTGTGAACGTGTCTGCACCTTCACCGAATGCCTCAGGCGTAATGACATCGCTTGTAATCGATAGTGCCACTGCAATCATACCGCCAAATACAATGATGGGTTGAGGTAGAGTCCATAGAAAGCGTCTGAGCGGCGTGCCATGAGCCCGCTCCAACCTTTCTTTCTCGCTTATCTCTTCGTTCGCAAGCTCGCTATTTACCGTTTTCGCTACGTCCACAACAAACCTCTTTTAAATCTAATGGTAACCACGGTGCAAATCCTGGGCCGATTTTTGCCCGCAACTATCTGGGCAGTGCGTGGTACAAC
>CAJWGQ010000102.1 GCA_913041025.1 uncultured Gammaproteobacteria bacterium
GTCTCATTAGGTACATACCCATGGCATAGCCGCCCAGCGCAAAAAATGCACCATGTCCAAGGGAGAGAATCCCACAGTATCCCCAGACAGCATCCAGCGCGAGGGCCAAAATAGCGAAACAGAGGTATTTTCCAATCAGGGTGAGATAATAAGAGTCCAATCCAAGGCCGAAGGATTCGGGAAATAAGATATTGTTAATAAAAACATAAAGAACAACTACGATTACAAAAGCGAGTGTTAATTTCCTGAAAAGTTGATCCATTTGACTACTCCTCGACCGAGCGACCACGGAGCGCAAAAAGACCTCGAGGCCGTCGTTGAATAAAGAGAATAATAAAAATAAGGATGACGATTTTGGCTAAAACTGCGCCGATAATTGGCTCAACAATCTTAGTTGCAACCCCAAGCCCAATCGCGGCGATCGCAGTGCCAAATAGGTTGCCTACCCCCCCGAAAACAACCACCATAAATGAGTCGACTATGTAGGCTTGACCTAAATTAGGTCCGACGTTGGTAAGTTGCGAAATAGCTACTCCTGCTATGCCTGCAACCCCTGACCCCAGACCAAAAGCCAACGCATCCATTCGCTGACTTCTTATCCCCATTGAAGCTGCCATTCCACGATTCATTGTTACCGCTCTTAAGCGGACGCCAAAGGACGTCCGGTACATTAGAAGCCACAAGCCTACGATAACTAGAGCGGCAAATATAATTACAAAGACCCGGTTGTAGGTGATGGCGAACGCTGCGTTTACGACGAACGAGCCACTCAGTATTTCTGGTGAGGTTACCGCCTGGTTTAGAGGGCCAAAAATAGATCTGACCATCTGTTGGAGCAGCAGACTTACTCCGACAGTCGCTAATAAAGTTTCAAGAGGTCTGCCATAGAGATGGCGGATTACACTTTTTTCAAGAAGTATTCCAGCAGCTCCAGCGATCATAAATGCGGCCGGAATAGAGACTAAAAGGGCAGTAGCACTATTTCCCGGTATTATTTGCTGAACAACGAAGGTAGTGTAGGCGCCCAACATAATGAACTCGCCATGAGCCATATTTATTACGCCCATGACGCCAAACGTTATCGCTAAACCCACTGCGGCCAGTAAAAGAATAGAGCCCAGGGAGACACCGAAAACGATATTCTGCGCATGTCCCCAGTACAACAATTTTTTTTCAATGTCTTTTATCGTTCGCTGGCCCAATGCCCTTACATCGCTAGTTAGGTCTTCCCGGAGTAGCAAGCGACTGAGTCCTTCCTTAGCCTCAGAGGATAGATTACCCGTTAGGCGCTTTATGCCTTCAATTTGTTCAGTTGATTTGCTGCTTTCTAGATATACGAGTCCAACCAGAGTTCGAAGGTCCCTCGCAGTTGTTAAATCTGGATTTGCCACCTCTAATCGCAGAAGAGTCTGGAGCAATGAATAATCAGGTTTTCGCTTAAGCTCTGTTATTGCTTTTAAACGCTTCGATGCATCGGGAGAGCTTAATGATCGATATGCAAGCGCCTGTTTAATTTGTCTCCTGAGTTTGTTGTTTACTTTTATTTTCTTCACAGCTTTTCGTTTCACAACATTAATCACTAAACCGCCGATGATCTCTCGTAACTCATATTTTCTCCCTTCTTTAGTGCCTGCTACCAGTCGATTCTCAGCGGGCCAGTAAAACAAATTTCCACCCACCCAGTGCTGGAGGATTTGTTCAGCTTCGTCTGTTGTGTCCTTTGATAAGGTCTCAATCCATTCAGCTTTCTCCTCCCAAGACGATTCGGAAAGTGCGAGTCCTTCCTCGAAGGCAAACGTAGCAGAGCTAAACAGGGCGAGCAGGGCCATGAATAGCAATCTGGAGGGTGGGATCACAATTGCACTCGTGGAGCCAGGCTGAGCCTGGCTCCTTTAGTTAGAGCTCTAGAAATTTTGGCCAGAGCACTGCTGAGTTTCTAAGTTGTAGTTTCCGCAGCTGACCGGGGAGGTCCAGTCGGCGATGATCTTTGCTGAGTCAGGAAGGAAGTTAGTCCAGGCATCCCCAATAACTTCCCCCGCGGTAGCCGAGACAATCTCAAACTGCCCGTCTTCTAGGATCTCTCCTATTAGCACGGGTTTTTGAAGATGATGGTTCGTGTGCATCACTGCTGTTCCGCCGGTTAGATTTGGCACTGCGGTCCCGTAGAGAGCAGGTCTTACCGAATCCACATCAGTGGTGCCTGCTTTTTCGACAGCCTTGACCCACATCTCAAAGCCAATGTAGGTTGCTTCCATTGGATCATTAGTGACTCTGCCCTCGTCACCGGTAAATTGGTGCCAGGTTTCAATGAACTCATCGTTGATGTCAGCTTCTGCGCTCATGAAGTAATTCCAAGCTGCCAGATGGCCTACTAAAGGACCTGTATCAAAGCCCGATAACTCCTCTTCGCCGACGGAAAAAGCGATAACTGGAATATCCTCAGCACTAATTCCCTGATTACCAAGTTCCTTATAAAAAGGAACATTTGCGTCTCCATTGATCGTGCTTACTACCGCAGTCTTTTTCCCAGCGGATCCGAATGCTTTTATGTCAGAAACGATTGTCTGCCAATCGCTGTGTCCGAACGGCGTATAGTTGATCATGATGTCTGAATCATCCACACCAAGATCTTTAAGATAGTTTTCGAGAATTTTGTTCGTGGTTCTTGGATAAACATAATCTGTTCCCGCTAATACGAACCTCTCTGCGCCTAATTCTCCTATTAGATAGTCCACAGCAGGTATTGCTTGCTGATTCGGTGCGGCTCCCGTGTAAAAGACATTTTTGCTTGATTCCTCACCTTCATATTGGACCGGGTAAAACAGTAGTCCATTCAGTTCTTCGATGACTGGGAGTACCGACTTCCTCGAAACAGAAGTCCAGCAGCCAAATATCACGTCGACCTGTTCTTTTTCCAGGAGCTCCCTAGTTTTTTCCGCAAATAATGGCCAATTACTCGCAGGATCGACTACGACTGCCTCCAATTGTTTGCCAAGAAGACCACCTGCCTCGTTCTGTTTGTCTATCATCATTAGAACCGTATCTTTCAATGTGGTTTCAGAGATAGCCATCGTTCCAGACAAAGAATGTAATACCCCGACTTTAATGGAATCAGCAGCAGATACAGAATTTAGAGTTAGCAACGAAGTGACTAGCGAGAGCGCAGCAAATCGTTTTTTTATGCTGAGTGTTGAAAGCATTTTTTATTTACCTATGGTTAAGTGTTTGAGATCGTCTCTTACAGAGAAGCAATATTCGTGCCAGAAGTTTCTGATAAGTGCGATGAGATTTTTCAAGTAAAAAAGTCAAAGATCCGATAATTTGTGAAATGAACACGTCCTTCGATGTTCTCTGATGGGGCAGGATCAGAGTAGGGCGCACCTGAACGGAGCAATCAGATGAATTGGATCGAGTCAATTTAGCGTCAGCTTGAAGCTCTTTTAGAACCAAGAACGCGGATAACAATCATTTCGACTGATTTATAAAAATCCCTCACGGACTTTTGGATTCTGTTGGCTTCTCTTATTTCAGCCATCAAATTTTTGGAATCGGATTATGATGGGAGGAATGGGAGAGAAATCATGCCGTAGACAAAAAGCTTGAAAGACGTTTGAAATCATTAGAATCGAAAACTTTGAGTGGCCGCGTCTTTGGCTATACGGTGGAGCAGAAAGAGGGGGGGGGAGAGCGTTGAGGGAGCGTGTAAGAGGTTAGATATACCGACCGAGGTAACCGGGCCTCACGGGGAACGGGTTGAGACTCTGATTATCTGTTTGGAGTGATTCAGTTTTCGGTTACACGCAGTAGTTTTCTTTCCACCGTAGTCGTATTAGCTGCGGATGAGTCGCATCCTTATTCTTCTAGGTGCTTTGCTGTTCTCGGTATCGCTACCTACGATTGCCGACTCCGGCCATCCTATGTGATGGGACAATGGCTGAAAATACAGCAGGTGATAGCGGCGAGTGCCACAATCGCCGTGGTGATGCTACGTTTAGCAGTAATTAAAACCCACCGGTTAGCATAGAGTTCATGGTGATTTTAATTTGATCTTCGGTTCTGATATTGATTCCTCGAATGGATGGAACGCGCAACTCGCAATGAAGTTTCAGAAACGGGAGAGCAAGACTATTCTTGGAGACACGAAGAGACGAGGACCACTGGTTGTTCAAAGACCGTTTTATCCTGAGGGGGGAGGATGCCACGTATACCTGATTCATCCCCCCGGCGGGGTTGTAGCAGGCGATGTACTGCAGATTAGCGCTGATCTAGATCCAAACACTGATGTGCTAATTACCACCCCTGGCGCAACGAAATTCTACCGGAGTGCTGGAGCGATCGCTGTGCAACGACAAATATTTAATGTATCGGACGATGCGTGTCTCGAGTGGCTTCCTCAGGGAAGCATTTATTTTCCGGGCGCTGAAGTTAAATCTACCACGGAGGTATATTTGTCCCCCTCATCAAGATTAGCGATCTGGGATATCCAGTGTTTTGGACGACCGACCGTTGGTGAAAAATTTAATAGTGGTCTCGTTGATTCGAGTCTATCGATATTTCGGGGTGAGACACCAATTTTTATTGACCGCGTCCGAGTGCATGAGCAAAATCGCCTCAGGTCATCTCTTCTAAATTCTAATCCAGTTGTTGCAACTTTTATTATGATCGGAGCAACGGAGAGAGATGTTGAGGTGGCCCGAGGCTTGATTGCCAAATGCGTTGAACGCATCGAGGCCTCGGCTACCTTGATCGACGATGCTTTGGTAATCCGTTATCTAGGAGACTCGACCAATATTGCTCAGGATATCTTTAGTGATATATGGTCTGCTCTCAGACCCTACATTATGAAGAAATCAGAAATGCGCCCGCGCATTTGGGATACCTAAGGAGTTTCGAATGGACCTTTCGCCAAGGGAAAAAGATAAATTATTAATTTTTACCGCAGCTCTTGTGGCTGAACGAAGGAGAGACCGTGGTCTGAAGCTCAACTATCCAGAGTCAATTGCTTTAATAAGCGCAGCGATCATGGAAGGAGCGAGAGATGGGAAAAGCGTCTCTGAATTAATGGATTATGGCCGGTCTATCCTTTCGTCAGCCGATGTTATGGATGGGGTTCAAGAGATGATAAAAGATATCCAAGTTGAAGCCACGTTTCCAGACGGTACAAAGCTTGTTACTGTGCATGAGCCAATTGTGTAAGGAAAAAATATGAAGCCCGGAGAAGTATTACTTGAAGATGGAGACATCTGCCTCAACGATAGAAGAGACAGAATATCTGTTTTGGTTGCGAATAATGGGGATCGGCCTATTCAAGTAGGTTCGCACTACCATTTTTATGAGGTCAACTCTGCTCTTGTATTTGATCGTGAAAGAACACTAGGTTTCCGTTTGGATATTCCTGCTGGAACAGCGGTGCGTTTTGAGCCTGGTCAGAAGCGAAACATTGATCTTGTTAACTATGCTGGGCGACGCGTCGTCTTTGGCTTTAATGGTCAGGTTATGGGGGCGTTGGATACATGACAAAGTTATCCAGGCAGGCATACGCCGAAATGTACGGTCCCACGACAGGGGACAGAGTCCGACTTGCAGATACAGAACTATTTGTGCGGGTAGAAGCGGACCAGACAGTTTATGGCGATGAAGTTAAATTTGGTGGCGGGAAAGTTATTCGTGACGGCATGGGTCAGAGTCAAGCTTTATCGATGGATGTCGCGGATGTCCTGATCACCAATGCCCTCATTATTGACTATTGGGGAATCATCAAATCAGATGTCGGGATAAAAAACGGTCGAATTTATGGCATTGGAAAAGCCGGGAATCCGGATATCCAACCCGATGTGGATATCGTTATTGGCCCGGGCACCGAAGTCATTGCGGGCGAAGGGCAAATACTCACCGCCGGAGGTATCGACGCACATATCCATTTCATATGTCCTCAGCAAATCGAAGAGGCAATCATGTCGGGGATGACGACGATGCTAGGTGGCGGGACTGGCCCAGCGACTGGGACGAACGCTACGACTTGTACGCCGGGCCCTTGGAATATCCACCGCATGCTAGAGGCAGCGGAAGACTTTCCGGTAAACGTTGGTTTTCTGGGCAAAGGAAACGCGTCCCAGCCGGATCCGCTCGTTGAACAGGTTGAGGCGGGCGCGATTGGGCTCAAGTTGCATGAGGACTGGGGTACGACCCCTGCAGCCATAGATACCTGTCTTTCAGTAGCAGACAGTCAGGATGTGCAAGTAGCAATTCACACCGATACTCTCAACGAGTCAGGTTTCGTCGAGGATACGTTGGCTGCGATGAAAGACCGGACTATCCATACCTATCACACAGAGGGAGCTGGCGGAGGCCATGCGCCGGACATTATTAAGGCAGCCGGGTTTTCCCACGTATTACCTTCATCGACAAATCCGACGCGACCCTATACGGTGAATACCGTCGATGAGCATTTGGATATGCTTATGGTCTGCCATCACTTGTCTCCTTCGATTCCGGAAGATATCGCTTTTGCCGAATCTAGGATACGTCGTGAAACAATAGCAGCCGAGGATATTCTTCACGATCTAGGCGCCTTTTCTATGATCGCTTCCGATTCCCAAGCAATGGGTAGGGTCGGCGAGGTAATCATGAGAACATGGCAAACCGCCCACAAAATGAAAGTTCAAAGAGGCGCTCTTGCCGGTGATGGCTCAGATGCAGACAATCTTCGTGTGAAGCGATATATTGCAAAATATACGATTAATCCAGCGATTACTCATGGAATTTCCCATGAAGTAGGATCAGTTGAGATTGGTAAGTTGGCAGATCTTGTTCTTTGGCGTCCAGCATTCTTCGGCTCCAAGCCCAGTCTAATAATTAAAGGTGGAATGATAGTGGCAGCTCCGATGGGTGATCCGAATGCATCTATTCCGACGCCTCAGCCGACTCACTATCGATACATGTTTGGCGCTCTTGGATCAGCACGGCATTCAACAAAAATGACTTTTATGTCTAGCTCGGCAATTAGCAAGGGTGTGGCGGAGCAGTTGTCTCTCAAATCAATGATTGGCAAGGTGGCACGGTGTCGGGAGATAAGCAAAGCTGACATGCGACTTAATGATTATCAGCCGATGATCGAAGTAGATCCGCAGACCTATCAGGTACGAGCAGACGGAGACTTGCTGACCTGCGAACCTGCGAAGACGCTGCCCCTGACGCAGCGATATTTCTTGTTTTGATGTGATTAAAATCACTAAACGAGTTAGTCAGGGAAAACCTACTGCCACCCTAGAGTTGCCCTTCGAGATTCGGGTTCGAGCGCGCTTTAAATCGAGGCTAAAAGATGGACGGGAGATAGGCGTGTTTTTGGATCGTGGGCCGATAATCCGTGGCGGAGATCTTCTGCAATCTGAGGACGGAATCTTGGTTCAAGTCCAAGCATCGCTTGAGAAGGTGTCTACTGTGAGACTTGAAGATTCGCATTTGTTGTCGAAGGCTGCATACCATTTAGGCAACCGTCACGTCCCGCTTCAAGTACTGCCTGGTGAATTAAGATATCAGCATGATCATGTTTTGGATCTTATGATGGCGAGCTTAGGTATAAAAACAGTCTGCGAGCAACTTCCCTTCGAGCCAGAACCTGGGGCATACGGAGAGCATGGCGTTGCCCATGGGCACAGTCATTCGCACTGAGCAAATGACGTCAGCACGAAGTCAGTTGCACCTGATGCAATTGATCAGTCCAAACCTTCCTATTGGCGCGTTCACCTACTCTCAGGGGCTTGAATACGCTGTGGAGAGAAGATGGGTGAGAGATTTCGATAGCTTCGAAGATTGGCTAACCGGACTCTTGCAGGAAAACCTAACTTATATAGATATTCCTGTATTGAAAAGAATCTACGAGGCCGTGCAAAAACGGGATAGTGACTCTCTCTTAAAATGGTGCCAATATTTGCTGGCGTCGCGCGAAAGTTCAGAGTTGAGACTGGAAGAGATACAGAGAGCTAAAGCTATGACAAAACTCTTGCGAGATCTGAAACTACAATTTGATCATGAATGGTCGGAGCCTATGCAACTGTGTCAAGCATGCCCGTATGCATTGGCCTGTGTGAGATGGTCTATACCGATCCATCAAGCAATGCTGGGATATGCATGGGGATGGTTAGAGAATCAAGTGGCCGCAGGTATCAAGTTGGTGCCGTTAGGTCAGACAGATGGGCAATGTCTGCAGCTTGCATTGTCCAACAAGATTCCTGGTGAGATAGAAAAGAGTCTCAACCTAAAAGATGAGGACTTGGGTGCCTCTGCAGTATCAATGGCAATAGCAAGTAGTCTTCACGAAACACAATATACGAGACTTT
Source organism: uncultured Gammaproteobacteria bacterium (assembly GCA_913041025.1). The sequence continues at coordinate 8,340 of CAJWGQ010000102.1, forward strand.
TTAGATCTTAGGTTAACGCATGAATCAGAGCGATACGTTGAGAGTCGGAGTTGGTGGTCCAGTGGGGTCAGGAAAGACGGCACTTTTAGAATTGTTGTGCAAATCTCTCCGAGAGAAATACAGCATTGCGGTGGTAACAAATGACATTTATACGAAAGAGGATGCGAAGATACTCACCAAGGCAGAGGCACTAGCAGAAGACCGGATAGTGGGTGTAGAAACCGGTGGCTGCCCACATACAGCCATTCGCGAAGATGCTTCAATGAACCTCGCGGCCGTCGCGGAATTGCAATGTCGGTTTCCGGATCTCGACATCGTTTTTATTGAAAGTGGTGGCGATAATCTATCTGCAACTTTTAGTCCGGAACTAGCAGATTTGATGATTTACGTGATAGATGTTGCTGAAGGAGAAAAAATACCCCGCAAAGGAGGGCCCGGCATCACTCGCTCAGATTTGCTTGTCATCAATAAAATTGATCTTGCTCCCTACGTCGGAGCCTCACTGAAAGTGATGGAGAAGGATACCCAAAGAATGCGATTGGATCGACCCTATGTTTTTAGTAATTTGAAAAAAGGTACAGGAGTGGCAAGTATCGTTGAATTCATTGAAGACGCTGGAATGTTAGGGAGACGTGGAACCTGAAGTTTCAGCACACTTTGCTTTAACCCAACAGCAATGGCTAAACCAGGCGATCACGTTTAGAAAGATTACGGAGTCCATCCACTCGCTTCTTAAAAAAGCTGTGGGCGTCCCTTGGTAGTCTATTTTTTCTTAGCCCAACCCTAACGATGACGATTCTAAAATTACTATTACTTTCAAATATGCATGATGTGTAATGCAGAATCCGTGCGCTCCCAGTTCTGGTTGGGGAGCGCTGCTGCTTTGAAATCAGCTGTTGCGTTCTCATCCAATGTGGTGCTTTCTAAAACGATTGCCTGTTGGAGGGTGCGTCTATCATATCGCGATCGATTGTATCTACATCGACAGGCACACATGAAAGCAACTGTCTGGAAGTCTTTACGCAACTCTTCGGGGAGACAGATCGGTTCTTTAGACATGTACAGAGTAACTAAAACACTACGATATAAGCATGATTAAGATCGTGACCTACGTTCTATATTGGGACGACGCAGATTTTTGACGAACGGGCTGGTATGCCCGTTCCTGATTAAGCGAAAAGACTTTGGTTGCGACTAGGCAGCAATGAAGTTGCGTCCACGTTCTCCCTTCAGCGCGTCATCGAGATATGTTTTAAAAGTGGTTGCCGGTATGCCGTAATCTTCGGGTTCTGTGCTGATTGCGAGGTCGCACAAGAATTCCTCCAGCCGATCAGCCCCGTTATGTAGATCGTTGCCAAAAATCTCGCGAAGGGTTTCATCGCAAACGGTATCGGATCCAATCGCTCGACGCATCACGAGGGGGAGTGTGAAAGAACAAGCAATGCCGTGCTCTAGGTTGTGGTTCAGCGATACTGGATAAGAAATATTGTGAGCTAGAGCGGTTTTAGTGTTAGAGAACGCAAGCCCG
>CAJWGQ010000103.1 GCA_913041025.1 uncultured Gammaproteobacteria bacterium
ATATCGGTATTATTACCTATTTCCTCGGAGACGAAGGCCGGCCCCGATTCTTTAAAGTTCTTTTTGGAACAAAGGAAACCTTTTTACATTCTTTTGGCAGTGATGTGGATACACCTAGATTTGACCGTGGTAATGCTTGATTTCGAACAAGTGCCGCTGGAAAAAATTTTCGGCTACCTAATGGTGCCGATTTCTTTGTTGGGTTGCTGGCTTAAAACACTGAGAGGTCATCAACTTTTAGCTGTTTTTTGGTCCCTATGCTTTTTGAGTCAGGAGGCAGTCCAACTGGCGATCGCATGATGACCGATTGAAGAGAGATCGTGTTTAAACCCGGCTTCCTTCTAGAGCATCACTATTGAGGGCTTCATCTGCCGCGTTTTCTCCCTCGTTAATGGATTCGGTATTTCCTTGGGCCGATCGATTAGGTCTGAGATTTTCGTAGGTTAATTCTTCTGCGACCCGTTCTGCTTGAGTGAGTATAACCTCTACCCCATCTTGAGGTGTCGCATTTACACCGTTATTGGCAGACGTTCTGGTCTGCTCATCAGCGGTTTGAGTGGATACGGCTTGAGCGGTTTGGGATTGATTAGCGCGCGAAAAAGGGCTCGCGGGACCCAGTGCGTCGACCATAAGACTTCCTTTGACATTATTTTTTTTCTTATGTGGATGAGCCTAAGTAATGAATATGAACAACAGATGACACACGGATTTCTGCGAATTGGAGGAATCGAATAGACTTGGGCTCCCGATTCAGAGACTGGTAGGTTTCCAGATATTTTGAAGTACCCATGGTCAGCTATTTATGGTCAGTTTATGATTGACTCAGAGTAGGGGGTAGCTGAATGATTTTTAGACTGATGATACTGATTGGTATGTTATTACTGGGGGGCTGTATACAGGATGAACCTTCCCGAAACGCGACCGATTCCAGAGATATATCCCCTACAGACGAATCGCGCCATCAAGATTCTTTATTAGCATTGGATCCCGCGGTACTGGCGAAATGGCAGACAAGCTGTGCTTTATGTCATATTGAGGGAAATGGGGGTGCCCCGAAAATCGGGTTTGGAGAAGATTGGTCGGAACTAGTGGGTAAAAGTAAAGAGGAGTTGTTGGCCAGTACCGTGGAAGGTCTTAACAACATGCCTCCTTTGGGTTATTGCATGTCATGTGAAGAGTCCGACTTTCTGGCGATGATAAGTTTGATGATGGGCGATCTAAATTGAAGGGGATTAGTAGAAGAGGGTTTTTGGCCCATTCGGTTTTGGCCGGGTTAATGGGTTTCGTGTTGCCCACTGGATCCTTTGCAGAGAAGAAAAAAACTTTAGCGTGGCGAAACTGGTCGGGCAATTTGCTATCGAATCCTTCTACCCGTTTTTCGCCGAGAAATGAATTAGAGCTTGTAGAATTTCTCCAGCAGTCCTCAGGATCTTTGAGAACGGTAGGGTCAGGCCATTCGTTCAGTCCATTGGTTCCCACGGATGGGGATTTAGTCATCATCGATCAGCTATCTGGATTGCAAGGCCATGATCGCAGCGCGCTGACTGCTACTTGGGGCGCTGGCACTCGGCTGGGTGATACCGGTCCATTATTGGATTCAATAGGTCAGGCAATGATTAATTTGCCTGATATAGATCGGCAAACGATTGCGGGCTCGACAGCAACCTCGACTCATGGGACTGGTTTGAAATTTCCCAGCTTGTCAGGCTTTGTTAAAGAGATCCGCATGGTAAGTGTTGAGGGTGAGATTATAGATGTTAATGCGGAAAACGATGTGGATCTTTTTAATGCAGCTAGGGTGAGTCTGGGTGCCCTAGGCATTATCACATCAATGAAGTTGCAAAATCGAGAGCCATACCGATTGAAGGCGGTCAACGCTTGTGAGCCCATAGAACAGGTTTTGGAACATTTTGATGAATCTGCTCAAAGCCATCGACATTACGAAATGTTCCCTCTAACCCACTCAGATTATGCTTTGACGCTCGCTATTGATGAGACGGATGAACCGATCAACAATCCCCCTCCGTCGCCTGAGGAGGCAGCTTTGTTTGCCAGCGCAATGTCTGGCTGGGCAAAAGTTTCACCGGCACTGCGTAAGCCTTTAGTCGACGGGGTCGCAGCAATGATTGGAGAGAGTCAGGCGATTGATGTGTCCTATAAAATATTGAGCAATATAAGGAACAATCGCTTCAACGAAATGGAGTATTCAGTGCCTCTGGATGCAGGAGCGCCTTGTCTACGCGAGATCGTCAAAACGGTAATTGATCAGGAGATTGATGTCGTTTTCCCCTTGGAGTATCGCTATGTGCGGCGCGATGATACATGGCTTAGCATGAGTTCGGGAGACGAAGACCACGCGGCCATCTCGATTCATAGATCAGCCGGAGAAGACTTTAAACCTTATTTTGACCTAATAGAGCCTATATTTTGGAAGTATGGAGGTAGGCCGCACTGGGGAAAGATTCATAGTCTGGGGTTCAAGGATCTTGACGCGTTGTATCCGCGATTTCGGGATTTCGTAGAAATTCGAAATAGTCTTGATCCGAAGGGCAGGCTGTTAAATGATCATTTGAAGAAACTTTTTATTCCGGATTTGTCGACTTAGAAATAACGATGAGAAGGCGCTCGCTATTATTGGGTCTTGCAGCTGGTATTCCCGCAACTGGTGGAGCACTGCTATGGGCTCCTGGAGCTTTCGCGCGTAATCCTCACAATTCTTATTTTTCCTTGCTAAATGAGTCGCTAAAACGAGAAGGCCCGGGTCGTCCTGTGATGCTCATTGACCGAGACGCGGTTAATCATAACGTCGATATGATTGCTGATTCAGTTGGACACAAAAAGAAATATCGGGTGGTAGTGAAATCTCTACCGTCGCTGGCTCTGTTGGGGCATGTGATGTCTCGATCCAAGACTAACTCTTTGATGGTGTTTCATCAGCCCTTCCTTAATGCTGTGGCAGAAAATTTACCGCAATCGGATGTTTTACTTGGCAAACCTCTCCCGGTAAGTGCAGCCAGGACTTTTTATTCAAAGCTTGGTAATAGGTCTTATGATGCTGCTAACAAGATCCAATGGCTCATAGATTCCCCGGATCGTTTATTGCAATACATGCAATTAGCAAAAGATTTAGGAGTGTCATTGAAGCTTAATATTGAAATTGATGTAGGTTTGCGCCGAGGCGGCTATTCGAGTATCGAACAATTTAACTCGTCTCTTGAAAAGACACGAGCTTCTGGGTCGCTAGTCCAAATTTCCGGGCTAATGGGGTATGAGCCACACCTGACCGGACAGAAAGCGCAACTCCAAGATAAATCGGTTCAAGATGTTTTGACTGTTTATCGCGGTTTCAAGGAAAGTCTTGCAAACTCCGGTCTCGATTATAGAGGTATGACTTTTAATGGGGCTGGGAGCCACACCTTAAAGATTTATGAGAAAGACGATACGATGAATGATCTGTCGGCCGGTTCAGCTGTTGTCATGCCGACTGATTTCGACACCTACCATTTACAGGAAAATCGACCGGCCTGCTTTATCGCGACGCCGATTCTGAAACGATATGAAGGCAATCCCTTTTTGCAAGACCCTTCCAAGAATATGGAGAGGCTTTACTACATATATGGTGGGTACTGGAAAGCGAATATCGCTTCACCACCAACTATTGGTAAGCCGATTTACCAGAGCACCAACCAGAGCCCAATTACGATGGCCGCTGACGTTGAGTTAGATGTGGATGATTATGTTTTTTATCGGCCTACCCAGAGTGAGCATGTCATGCTGCAATTTGGAGACTTGATCACCGTGTCAGGCGGTAAATTAGAAAAACGCTGGCCTGTCTTTACCCAGACGGGCTAGCCTTTCTACCAGTGAATATTTTGGGGTGGAGAATCGGTAAGTGAAAACGCGATGTGATTTGGGTTGAGGTAGTGGGTGATGAACTGAAACAATACCTCTAGTAGATTGTGAATAGTTCAGATTGGAAAAGCGAAGTATGGCGGTAAAATTAGAAAAACAAAGAAACCTGTCGGGAGATGGAAAACTTGCGAATCAAGGTTTTGGAAGGCTATCCGATTCAGAGCTGAAATCGTTTAATCCTAAGATTGAATTGGAAGAAGCGTGCAGTTTCTTCCGTGACTTTGGGTACGTAGTTTTATCAGATTGTCTTGATGAAAACGAGATCGAGCATCTCAATGAATTTTATGATCGAACACAAAAGGATCATCCTGAAAAATGGGGCCTTGAAGGCAAAAGAAAGCCTCACCACCATGATCAGGGGCTTATATTTTCTCAGCCCTTGCTTGACTATCCGGAGTTAGATCCATATACCCAGCACCGGAGCTCCTATCCCGTTGTGAGTGAGTTATTGGGTGGTGAAGAGTGTGTACGGTTCAGCGAATTCAACTTCAGAGAAACACCAGAAAAAGCAGGAATTGGTGCAATGAACTTCCATCATGACGCGGTTCGAGAAGACCGTTTCGTAAGGCAGCCCTACTATCCCTGTGATTGGCTGTGCGCGATACACTATTTGACTGATGTAGGCCTAGGGGCTCCCGCCTTTTGTGTTGTCCCTGGTAGTAATCGATTCAAGTCCCTGAAAGAAGCTCACGAAAATCTTGAAGAGCGCTATGTCGAGGTACCGATTTATGGCTCCGCAGGGACCTGCGTTTTATATGATACTGCCATTTACCACACGAGATATGATGGAGATGGGATCCAAAGGAGAAGAACATGGCATCAATACTACGCTAGAGGAGGTTGGCGTCGGACGGATACAAAATACGTCAGATCTCCCTCGCCAGTCTTGACTGATTGGAACCTGTTTCCCAAACGACTGGCGTTACATTCGGATGAGTCTGTACGTCGCTTCTTTTCTCACTGGAACACGGCCCAATGTGAGTGGGTGGCCTCGGACTTTGATGACAGCTTGAGAGATGCGATGCCACGAGGTCATCAGTAGATAGTTTACGTTATCTCTGACAGATTGATTAAGGAGCAAGGCTGGATCTCGCTTGAATACCCCATTGATCGTCCTTTTTCGTGACTATGTATAGCGAATCATAGGCGCTTATTGCCTGATTATTTTTGTCATACCTTTCGAACGAGGTCGAGATATGCACTTTTAGTGGTGATGATAAGACCACCTCTCTTCGAAGCCAGCGCGAGTGGTCCCATCCCGAGTTAATCAGAGCTTGGAGATTGGCTTCGGAGACGAACGCCTGACGGTTTTTCCAGACTTTGACTTGGCCGCTAGCGAATCTGACGTGAGGGTAATTTAGGGTTTTAGACCAAGCTTCGATATCCTGCTCGTTGAACGCTTCTAAGAATTGATCCATGACATTCATCGCTTCTTTTGAAGAGAGATTGTCATCCTCCGCGAAAACGTTGGGGGTGTTGAAAGCCATTACGCTAAGAAAAGCCAAATTTATTATTAGATGCTTCATGAGGTTCTATCCTTAAGAGGTTTAGGGGACTAACCAGCTGGAGGGGATAGATTACATCCCAAAGTAAACCAGTTAAACTCTCGGACAGTCCTAAACAACCCGATCTTTTGTAGGGCTCTTATATTTGGAGGAGAGACTGTGTCTGCGAACATTGAGATTGAATTCAAGGAAGTACCACGTTTTGAGCCCGGTAGCGCTGAATCGCTTAATTATCTCGATGAAGAGGGATTCGTCGTTTACGCGAATGTTCTTGATGCCCAACAAACAGGATGTGCTCTTGGATTGATGTGGGATTATCTCGAAGGTTTATCTACGGGCATCGACAGAGAAGATAAAAACACTTGGACGGATGATAGGTGGCCTACCGCTGTTCACGGTGGTATTTTGCCGAGCTACGGTGTTGGCCACTCTGAAATGCAATGGTATCTGAGGGATGTAGATAAAGTTTCAAAGTGTTTTGCTTCGATTTGGGATACAGACGAACTGCTCACCAGTTTTGATGGCATTACAATTTGGAGGCCATGGACTTACCGGAAAGAGTGGAAGACAAATTTAGGCACTGATTGGCTTCATATTGATCAGCACCCGGTGGGCAGGCCTGGCAAACATTGTTTTCAAGGTGTTTTGAATTTAATGGAAGTGACTAGGTACACCGGTGGCAACGTGATGATTCCACGAAGCCACAAACGGTTTGTTGCCATCCCGGAACAGTACGAAGAACGCTTGTCGAGAATACATCCTTCCATAGATCATTTTCGGTTTCCAAAAGATGATCCTCTGCTTTCAGATACCCAGCCAATAGTCGCTCTTATGGAGCCAGGCGATTTAATGATTTGGGATTCGAGAACTATTCACTGCAGTAGTCATGGCATTGAAGAACCCCCCAACTCTAGTGATCTTCTCAGGGTTGGTAGTTTGATTTGCATGATGCCTAAATCGAAATCAAACGAAGGGGTGATTTCTAAACGAAAACAGGCGGTGGAAGATTGCACATCGACTACAAACTGGTCCGATCGTTTCATCAACGCAGACGAATTCCCACAAATCTTGTCAGTCGACGACAGGGCAAAGTATAAATGGCCGTCAAAGCCTCAATTAAATGAAAAACAGCGACAGCTGGTGGGTTGGTAACAAAACAATAATAAGGGTATTTAGTCGTGAATAAGGCTCTATTCCAAATTTTTGGAGTTATTGGGGTCGTCCTTCTTTTAGGATGTTCTGATAATTCGGGTATTGGAAATGCAGGCTCTTTAGCTAATCCAGAATCCGACGAAACTCCGAGTCAAAGAAAGCGAGAACTATTATCGGATTCAGTCAGCTATATGTACGAGTTAAGTTTGATTCGAGGGCACCTCTGGGTAGCAAAGCGTTTGTCTATGACGGGTTTTCTGGATCATGCAGCGATGCATGCAAAGCACCCCGAAGACGAAATTTATTCAGATCTCGTTGAAGTTTTTGAAGCGAAGGGGTTAAGAGGCTTCGCCTTGGAGCTGAGTGCTTTCTCTAACTCAGTAGTCAGCGGAGATAAAAGAGCGATCGAACAAGATTATCGGGCGCTTATCGATTCGGTACAGGTTTCACACGATTTAGTTGAGTTGACCACCGGGGAATTGTTGGAATTAATTAATCGGCTTATCTCTCAGGCGGCCAGAGAATATGCTGTTGGGATTATTGATGGTCAAGTCGACAATGTGCACGAGTATCAGGATGCGCGCGGCTTCATCGAGATCGCGATGAATTTAACAAGAAATCATGAGCAACAATCTGATTTGTCAGAAAACCATTTGGCGGTAATTGGACTTTTGAAAGGCAGCCTGGAAGACCTGTTAGAAATGTGGCCCACACTTGTGCCACTTGGAGAAGTGCCTTTTGATGCTTCGAGATTATTTGGGGCAGCTGCAGATGTCGAAATATTAAGTTTGTCTCTTTAGAGGCAGAGTATAGTTGAAGTATGGAAGCCCCAGTAAATTTTTGGGCTTTCGGTAATTTGGTTTGTCAAAGTAATGTTTATTAGTAGTGATACAGAGTTTCCAATAGCAGATTTGCAATTTGTCGATACGGATATGCCCAAGTGGTTCAACAACGCTTTCTCTGTTGAGAGAAAGGAAGGTTGGGTCGACTGCGGGGGAACCAACATTCACTATTTTTCTTGGGGCAACCCCTCTAACCCTGGAGTTATCCTGACGCATGGTTTTATGGCGCACGCTCGCTGTTGGGCTTTCATCGCTCCGTTATTAGCTGAAAATTACCACTTGGTCGCCTTCGACCTTTCTGGAATGGGAGATTCTGGTTGGCGAGAAAACTATACCGTCCTAGATCGAGTTGATGAAGCAAAAGCGGTGGCTGAGCATCTTGGTATGACGCGTCTGAATAAGAAGCCTTTTTTGGTCTGTCACAGCTATGGCGGCTCGGTTGGGTTAAGCGCGGCAGAAGAAGAAAGTGACGCCTGGGGCGGATTAATTGTTTGTGATATGACCATGTTGGCTCCTGATGAAATTTCAGATTTTGAGAGCTACAGAAAGAAGAGGCAGCAAAGAGGGGTTAAGCCTCACCGAGTTTCCGACACTTTGGAGGCTGCGAAGAAGCGCTTTCGGCTGGCGCCTGAGCAGCCCTGCGAAAATCGCTTTCTCTTAGAATATATGGCCTATCATTCTTTGAAAAAAGTAGAGAAGGGTTGGGTCTGGAAATTTGACCCACGCATATTAGGTCCAGATGAAGAAAGGAGTTCAGATTGGTGGCAAAGTCTCTCGAACCGATTCGCTAATATGAAAGTTCCTCGAGCAGTTATATACGGGGAGCATTCACAGATGTTCAGTCGTCGAGCGGCGGATTATATTCGATCGAACACTTCAGATAATATTCCCATGGTCCAAATCAACAATGCTTACCATCATATAATGCTTGATCAACCCTTAGCGTTTTCGTCGGCGATCGATGCGCTACTTCAGGGTTTTTTAGATACTGATTCGAATAGTGAAGTTTAGGCTGCTTTAATTAAGGCGTTTTTTTAAGTTGGATAGAGATTTCGCAGGACCTTGCACAACATAGCGGTTTGAGACCCAGGAAGGGATTGGTATCTCTGGGTCTGCGTGATATTCGAGAGTAACTCGGGTTTGATTGCCTTCCTTTTCCAACGTCCAGTGTCCTGAGGAAACAGCCATCCTGATCTGTTTATTGTTATGCGGGATAAATGTTGGCGTGCTCTCAAGCGTTATCTTAATGCGCTCATCTGTTTGTTGAATAAGGACTCGATTTACTGAGTCGCGATCTTTGATTGGAAACGGCGCGTTTATGACAAAACGCACAATAATCACGTCTTTATCCAATTGTTCTAGAATCTCTCCCGATTTGTAATCCTGATACCATTTTGGATAGTTAGGGTAATCCAGGACAATCTGTTTAACTTTTTCGTATCCTGCATTAACCAGTGTGGTTGCCTTGAAGGCGTCGATTCGGGAGTCAGCTACTTTTTTGGTGTAAACCGTAACGCCGTCTTGTTGAATTTTCAGATTCCAATTCTCTTTTTCAGAAGGGATGATATTGGTAGAAAATAAGAGTAGTGAAAAGCAAATGAGATTGACTGCCAAGTCAGTGGTTTTTTTACTCGGGATCGATTTGAGACTGATCACAGGGTTTTTCAATTATTCGGGATATAGCCGACTATTCTTTAACGATTTCCGTATTTCCCTCTTTGTCGATGCGAACAGATAAAATAGGGCGCTCGACAAGGCTGCCAAAATCACTTTTCAACCATTTGAAAATCGATACGGCCAGTAGAAACAACACTGGTATTAGTGGAAGAGATGTCACCACTGATGAAGATTGAACGGTTGTCAAACCTCCAACAACGAGCAGGCCTACGGCGATGAACGCTAGGAAGAAAGCCCAAATCAGGCGATAAATTCGGTCAGGTTCCTGGTCACCGGGCAGGTTCTTGGTAGTGATTCCTGCTAGTACATAAGCTACGGAGTCGAGTGTTGTAGCGAGAAAAATAAAAGAGAGAATAGTGAAGACAGCAATAGCTATAGTTGAGCCAGGGAGCGTAGAGACGATTGCTACAACGGCTGCTGGATTACCACTTTCTCGAATGATGTCGCTGACTGGGAGAATCCCGTTCAACTCTAAATGCAGGGCATAGCCTCCACAAACAGCCATAAACAAAACGCAACCTGTTGACCCCCAGCCGATGACTCCCAGAACGGTTTGTTTAATGGTTCGGCCGCGCGATATCCTGCCGAAAAATAAACCCATTAAGGGCGCATAGGCTATCCACCAGGCCCAGTAAAATAGTGTCCAGTCTCTTGGGAAATCGCCTTGATTGATTGGATCTAACCAGAAACTCATCCTGAAGAAATTGTCAAGTAACATACCAAAACTGTTGGCAGTCATTGTAAGAATTAAAACCGTTGGTCCGA
>CAJWGQ010000104.1 GCA_913041025.1 uncultured Gammaproteobacteria bacterium
ACATTTTACCGGACTCCCTAATCGCCGCTGGCATAGAAGCGTCAATTATGATGTCACTGGGAACATGCAAATTGGTAATCCCTTTATCGGAGTTGACCATAGCCATATCTGGCCCTACTTCAAGACAAGCATCTAGAGCACTCTTTATTTCACTAGCTTGGTCATGATCTAAATTGGCGATTTTATCGTACGCATCACCTATGCCGTTGTTAGCATCTACCCCTAAACTATCGAAAACTTCGCTATAGTCTTCGAACGCCTTTTTGTAGTAGGCACGTACACCATGTCCAAAAATTATAGGGTCAGAAACCTTCATCATCGTTGCTTTAAGGTGAAGGGAGAACAAAACGCCATTGTCGGTATTTGCGATCTGTTCATCCAAAAATTGACAAAGCGCTTTTTTGCTCATTACCGCCGCATCAACAATTTCTCTAGCATCTATCACTATATTTTCACGCAAAATCTCTTCAGAAGAATGGCCCTGAAATATAACGCGCAGTTCGTCATTCTGGTCAGATATGAAAGATCGTTCGCTGCCATAGAAATCTCCACTCTCCATATGAGAGACTTTGGATCGTGACTCCGTAGACCAGCTTCCCATGGAATGCGGGAATTTCTTCGCATACTCTTTGACCGCTCTAGCGGCACGCCGATCAGAATTACCCTCTCTTAAAACAGGATTAACCGCACTACCCTTTACCCTGTCATAACGGTTTTTAACTTCCAGCTCATCAGAGTCTTTAGGTTCTTCCGGATAATCTGGCAAATCGTACCCTTTATCCTGCAATTCCTTGATCGCGGCATGCATTTGAGGATTAGAAGCACTGATATTAGGAAGCTTTATGATGTTGGCAGATTCCTCTTGTGTGAGATCGCCAAGAGCCGCGAGTTCATCATTAATTCTTTGACTTTCATTTAATCGCTCAGGGAAAGCAGCAATGATCCTGCCTGCTAAGGAAATATCCCTCATCTCAACCGAGACTCCAGCCGCTTCCGTAAACATCTTGATAATTGGTAACAGAGAATAAGTTGCCAGTCTTGGCGCCTCATCTGTGTCTGTGTATATAATTTTCTGTTTGTCTGACATTCTTTTTACTAAACCGTTTTTATAACTTTCTAAAACAGCTACGACCACTTATTGAGGCGATCATAGTCACTATCCGTGGACTTAATCCACGAGCCTTTTTTTGATGAACCCTCATATTTCCAAAAAATCGCCCTCGTTTTTAAGTAGTCCATCACAAACTCGCAGGCAGCAAATGCATCCGGCCGATGCTTAGATGCCACCAAAACCAGGACGATCTGATCTGTAGGCCTTAAATCTCCAACTCGATGAACTACTCGTTGCCCCAACAAATCCCAACGTTCAGCAGACTCAACCAGAATATTTCTAATACTCTCATCAGTCATTCCGGGATAATGTTCCAAACGAAGACTAACGGTTCGTTCTTCGGTTTTTTCTGATAAAAGCTGCTCCCTAACTATCCCTGTGAAGCTAACTATAGCACCAACTTCATTACCAATCTCCACTCGCAACTTTTCATATTCCATGGCCAGATCAAAATCTTCTCGCTGAATAGAGATCTGCTCACTACCACCCACCCTTAGCCTCCCGTAACAGGTGGTAAAAACGCAACTTCTTCGCTTCCATGAAAATTATATTGGCCATCGATAACGGCCTTGTTAACAGCTATTCGAACATTATCCTCGAACAGAGAAGCTGCTTTACTCTCTCCATATCTGTCCGTCAACTGTGCTCTCAGATCCTCCAAATCACGGACATCTAGCTCGACCTCGCTTTCTCCAATTTCATCCCTAAGGGAGGCGAAAAATAATACGGAGACGAGAGCCACTATAAATCTCCCTCTCTGACCCAGTTACCTGATTTACCCCCAGTTTTCTCAAGAAGCCCTGTCCTTTCAATCACCATGTCCTTGTCGATCGCCTTGCACATATCATAAATCGTTAACGCAGCAACACTCGCACCAGTCAAAGCTTCCATCTCAACCCCTGTTTTGTGAGTTACACGACACTCACAAACAACTTTTAAGGACACCTTATCCAGGGCCTCAATTGTTATCTTCACTTTATCCAATGGCATTGGATGGCAAAGTGGAATCAGTTCAGCGCATTTTTTGGCAGCTTGTATCCCTGCAACCCGGGCTACTGCAACAACTTCTCCCTTTTGAATTTCATTTTCTAGAATCGCCTCCAGCGTTCTCGGAGACATACGTACAATCGAAGAAGCAATCGCAACTCGTTTAGTCTCAGGCTTATCACTCACGTCCACCATATTGGCTTCCCCAGACTCCCCGACGTGACTAAGTTGCTCTTCTGCTTCTATCATCGTTAACACTCACCCGAAATTGCGTATATTATGCCCCATCTTGAAAAAAAGAGCTGATTCGAAGCACAGCTCGTGTAGAGACAGTAATAGCGTCACGGCAATAGACAATAAATGAAAAACGCAAAGACCAAGAAAGTTATTGTGGGCATGTCAGGAGGCGTCGACTCTTCGGTAGCAGCTTACCTTCTGAAGCAGCAAAATTTCGAAGTTGAAGGCCTTTTCATGAAGAATTGGGAAGAAGATGACAACACTGATTTCTGCACCGCCAAAGAAGATTTAGCAGACGCGGAAAGAGTCTGTGACAAACTTAATATCAAACTGCACGTGGCCAACTTCGTTGCCGAATATTGGGATTCCGTATTTGAAGAGTTTATAGCGGAATATGCGAAAGGCGGTACCCCCAACCCTGATGTGTTGTGTAATCGCGAAATCAAATTCAACCACTTCCTCGACTACTCTCTAGCTTTAGGCTCCGATTACGTAGCGACCGGTCACTACGCAAAATTGCATCGTAATGCAAAATCCTACCAGCTGCTTAAGGCCAAGGATTCCTCAAAGGACCAAACCTATTTCTTGCAACAGGTTCCCAAAAAGAAATTTGCAAAGTGTTTGTTCCCACTCGGAGACTTACTAAAAACAGAGGTACGCGACATCGCCGAATCACTCCGTTTCGATAACAGCAAAAAGAAAGACAGCACAGGCATCTGTTTCATCGGAGAAAGACGTTTTGATCATTTCATAAGTACTTATATCTCTGATAAACCGGGTAAAGTCATCGACTCTAGTGGCACTAGACTTGGGACTCATAATGGCCTGCATCTCTACACAATCGGGCAAAGGAAAGGTATCAATATTGGTGGTCTGAAAAATCGACCAGAAGTTCCGTGGTACGTTGTGGATAAAATAATGCAAAGCAACTCCCTTGTAGTTAGTCAATGCGAACAAGACCTGATGGGGAACTGGCTGCGGATATCCGAAATGAATTGGTTGGAAGCCGCAGAGATTCCTGGCGAGTTTCAAGCAAAAATACGTTATAGACAACCGGATCAAACCTGTAAGCTCCAGAAAGCGGCTAACGGAGATCTTTTGATTCAATTTACGAAACCACAGCGAGCAATATCGAAAGGTCAATTCGCAGCGCTCTACCGCGAAGAGACGCTAATAGGAGGAGGCAGGATAGTCGCTTCAGGAGGTTCAGATCATCAACATTAACAGCTTAGATCCATTAACAGCCGTATCAGCGGTCGACGGACGGTATCGCAACACGATTCTAGAACTTGCTCCCATCGTAAGCGAGTTCGGATTGATAAAAAACCGTATTCACGTTGAATGCGAGTGGTTACTGTTCCTCAGTGCTACCGAAGAAATCTCGGAAGTTAGAAAATTGAAGGAATCTGAGCAAGCTAGAATCAGAAAAATCTACCTGGATTTAACGGTTGAGGATGCTGAAAAGGTTAAAGAAATCGAAAAGACCACCAACCACGATGTAAAAGCCATTGAATATTATGTGAAAGACAGGCTCAAAGAAGACCCAGAACTAGTTGAGCTCACTGAGTGGATTCACTTTGCATGCACATCCGAAGACATTAATAACACGGCCTACGCCATCATGCTAAGCCAAGCAAGATCAGATGTTTTAATGGGTGTGATGAGCAAACTTACGAACGAAATCGATTTGATGGCCAACTCCAATGCTTCGATCGCAATGCTTTCTAGAACACACGGGCAAGTTGCCTCACCGACCACACTAGGTAAAGAGTTAAGAAACTCTAGCGAGCGTCTAAAAAGGCAATCAGTCCAGTTCGAAAAACTGGAGATATTAGGGAAATTTAATGGCGCTGTAGGAAACTTCAACGCCCATCAAAGCGCATATCCTAATCTAGATTGGCCAAGGCTATCCGCCAAATTTTTGAATCGCCTGGGTCTTACTATCAACAAATATACAACGCAAATAGAACCTCACGACTACATAGCTGAAATGTTTGACTGTCTAAAACGTTTCAATCAGATTTTGCTCGACTTTGATCGAGATATCTGGACTTACGTTTCGTTAGATTATTTCAAACAAAAAAAAGTCGAAGGCGAGACAGGCTCATCAACAATGCCGCACAAGATCAATCCGATAGATTTTGAAAATTCGGAAGGAAATCTTGGAATTGCAAATGCTTTGCTACAGCATATGTCTTCGAAACTGACCGTATCTAGGCTTCAACGAGACTTAAGTGACTCCACGGTATTACGCAACGTTGGATCAGCCCTCTCCCACTGTCTGCTCGCCTACAAATCTACCTTGAAAGGCCTAACTAGACTTGAGGTAAACCAGGGAAAAATACAGCAAGACCTTAATAGAAGCTGGGAAGTATTGGCAGAACCTGTACAGACAGTCATGCGAAAGTACGGCCTCAGCGAACCGTATGAGAGGCTCAAGAAAGCAACGAGGGGAGAACAGCTGGACGAAGAACTTTATCAAAAGGTCCTAAAAGAGCTTCAGCTGCCTAGCGAGGCGCTAGCCGAGTTACAGGACCTTCGGCCTGAATCATACCTTGGCTTAGCAATCGAGCTCACCAAAAACAATGACCAAGTCTAAATTTCACGTAATTCAAGCAGACTGGCAAAGCTACCGTAAGGAGCTCAGGAAAATTAGAGAAACCGTTTTCATCCAAGAACAAAGTGTGCCAAAGATGGAAGAATGGGACGGTTGCGACGAGGAAAGCTGGCACTTTCTAGCGAGAACAGAGACAAACGTGCCCATTGGTTGTGCTCGATTAATGCAAAGCGGTCAAATCGGAAGAATGGCCGTTTTGAGAGAACATCGAGGACTAGGGATTGGCGCACTGCTGTTGGAATCGGTAGTCACCCAGGCGAAAGAACTTAAAATGGATCCTATTTTTTTACACGCCCAGACATACGCTCTAGAATTTTACGAAAAAGCTGGGTTTATCGCTCACGGAAGCGAGTTTATGGATGCGAACATACCCCACTTCGCCATGACGTTAACCTCAGATCACTAACTTATCCATAAACTCATTAACCGGTGTATCGATTAATCGGTCTAAATCAACACACATCTCGAAAATCTCTTTAACCTTGCCTTGAGGAAATCGCACCGCTAAATTTCGAGCAAATTTATCCTCTAGTATAGGAATGCCTTCTTCACGTCTTCTTCGGTGTCCTATTGGATACTCAACCGTCACCTGATCACTAGTTGTACCGTCTTTGTAAAAAATTTGAATCGCATTAGCAATGGATCGTTTATCTGGCTCGTGATATTCCTGACTGAAGCGCTGATTCTCTTCAATCTCCATCAACTCTCGCAACTGATCGACCCTGGGATCAGACGCCACGTCGTCTTCATAGTCTTCTGCCACTAAGTTTCCCTTTAAAAGACCAATTGCGGTCATGTACTGAAGGCAATGATCACGGTCGGCAGGGTTATTGAGCTGGCCGGTCTTGCTAATGATTCGAATCGCAGACTCATGGGTTGTGATAACAATTTTTTCAATTTCGGCGAATCTGGACATCGCCTCTTCGTGCAAAGAAACAGCAGCTTCTACAGCAGTTTGAGCATGAAACTCTGCAGGAAAGGAGATCTTAAATAAGACGTTCTCCATTACGTAGGATCCATAATCACGCTGAAATTTAAACGCTTCACCATTGAAAGAAACATCATAGAATCCCCATGTAGGCGCAGATAATGCGCTGGGATATCCTATTTCTCCCTTGAGCACCAACATAGCTAATCGAACCGCCCTCGAAGTCGCATCACCAGCCGCCCAAGATTTCCTTGGCCCCGCGTTTGGCGCGTGCCTGTATGTCCTGAGACTAGAACCGTCAAGCCAAGCATGGGACAGAGCATCGACAACCTGATCGTGACTGCCTCCTAACATATGCGTCGCAACCGCAGTAGAAGCAACGCGCACAAGCAATACGTGATCCAACCCAACCCGGTTAAAACTATTTTCTAGCGCTAAACAGCCCTGAATTTCATGGGCTTTTATCATACCTACCAAGACATCTTTCATGGTCAAAGGAGACCTGCCTTGAGCGACATTGTTTCGGCTAAGGTAATCGGCCACGGCAAGGATAGAACCTAAATTATCTGATGGATGACCCCATTCAGCTGCCAGCCACGTATCATTAAAGTCTAACCACCGAATCATGCAGCCTATGTCCCATGCAGCTTTAACAGGATCTAATTCAAACTGAGTACCGGGTACTCTCGCTCCAAGAGGCACGACAGTCCCAGGAACCAAAGGACCCAGGTGTTTCGCACATTCCGGGAATTTTTGGGCAAGAAACCCACAACCGAGGGTATCCATCAGACAGTTTTTGGCTGTCTCCATAGCTTCTTTACTAGAAATCTCATGATTGACCACGTAATCCGCTATCTTAACCAGTTCACTATCAGGATCAGGCCTGACATTTACATCTACGTTTGAACTCATATTTTTTCCATTCGATACTTTTAAATTCAAAAACCTCAATAAGACGAGGTTTTAACGCTCTTCAATCCGTTTTAGCACTCTTGGTTCCGGACCCACATAGTCCGCGCTCGGACGAATAATTCGGTTATTTACTCGCTGTTCCATGACGTGCGCTGTCCAGCCAGAGACCCGAGAACAAACAAAAATTGGCGTAAACAGTTTCGTGGGTATACCCATGAAATGATAAGCCGAGGCATGAAAAAAATCAGCATTCGCAAAAAGCTCTTTCTCGTCCCACATCACTTTTTCAACGGCGCACGAGATTGGATAAAGAGAATCATCACCGACCTCCGTGGCTAGTTTCTCGGCCCACTGCTTGATGATCACATTCCGAGGATCAGATGTTCTGTAGATTGCGTGACCAAACCCCATTATCTTATCCTTTCTTTCAAGCATGCCGTGCACACCTTGCGTTGCATCCTCGACTGAAGAGAATTGCTCAATCATCTCCATTGCCGCCTCATTGGCACCCCCGTGCAAAGGACCTCGCAATGACCCAATAGCACCAGTTACACAGCTGTGCATGTCTGACAAGGTGGAGGCACAAACACGAGCCGTAAAAGTGGATGCATTGAACTCATGCTCGGCATACAAAATCAGGGAAACATCCATTACACGCTGATGAAGTTCTGATGGAGACTGACCAGACAGCGTTTTTAGAAAGTGACCTGCCAACGAGTCTTCATCACTGTCTGTATCAATACGATTATCATGATGACTGTACTGGTACCAATAATTAATTATCGAGGGAAGCGCTCCAAGCAATCGATCAGCAGCTCTTTGCTGGTTTTCAAAATCGCCTTCTGGCTCCAAATTACCAAGCATAGAACAACCCGTTCTCATCACGTCCATCGGATGGGCGGAAGCGGGAATCGCCTCTAGGACTCCTGTGAGCTCCTTGGGTAGCTTTCGATAGCCCCTTAATGTTGTTTTGTATTCTTCCAGCTGTTGTTGATTTGGCAACTCTCCGAAATAAATTAGATAGGCGACCTCTTCAAAGGTGGCATTTTCCGCCAAGTCAGTAATATCGTATCCTCTATACGTTAGACCCGTGCCAGATTTACCCACTGTGCAGAGCGCCGTATCTCCTGCACTTTGACCTCTTAGGCCTGCTCCACCCAACTGTTTATCTACCATGTGTTTCCCCTCAAGTCTTTAATGACAAATTCGTCATAACCAATTGAATTTATTTAATTTATTCCAGTTTACTATCAAACAATTCGTCCAATTTTGTCTCATAACTGTGGTAATCAAGTACCTCATAGAGCTCTTCTCTCGTTTGCATCTTGTCTTGAACACCCTTTTGAGTTCCCTCTTTACGAAGGGTTTCATACACATCCAAGGCAGCTAGGCTCATCGCTCTGAACGCTGACAAAGGATACAAGGCCATCGAGATTCCAACGCTTCTTAACTCATCGATTGAGTATAAAGGCGTCTGCCCAAATTCTGTGATATTCGCCAGAACAGGCACAGGGCACTGACTAACTATCTTTTCATACAAAGACAGCTCCGTCATCGCTTCAGCAAAAATAGCATCCGCGCCTGCTTCGACAAAAGCGCCGACTCGATCGAGCACTGCTTCAAAACCGTCCACTGCGAGCGCATCCGTGCGGGCCATCACAACGAAATTGTGATCTGTTTTTGCATCCACCGCCGCTTTAATACGATCACACATCTCGCCAACAGAGACGATCGCTTTGTTTGGTCGGTGACCACAACGTTTTTCTGCTACCTGATCTTCAATATGAACAGCCGCTGCACCGGCCTTAGTCATTTCTCTTATGGTCCGTGTAATATTGAACGCCCCACCCCAACCGGTATCTATATCAACCAAAAGTGGGAGTTCGCTAGCACCCGTTATGCGATACACATCCGACAACACATCATTGAGGGAGGTCATTCCTAGATCTGGGAGACCATACGAAGCATTGGCTACTCCACCTCCGGATAAGTATATCGAGCGATAACCAGACCTCTCTGCTAGTAGCGCTGAATAAGCATTAATCGTTCCAGGTATCTGGAGTGGGCTTTCTTCCGATAACGCTCTCTTAAATCTGCTACCTGCGCTCATTTCTCACTTTTTCCCCAAATCAGAGTTTTTCCTTAGGCGCAGCATTATACACGGGATCTTGGTCTATTGATAAAACCATTGTAAACCAGGATTTATTTGAACGAATCGAGTATTAACTGCTTGAGCTCTGAATAATTTTCGGCAACAGGGAATTTCGGGTAAAGCTCTACGATATTGGCGGGAGGTCGATAAAAATAACCGACATCTGCGGCCGTCAACATAGATACATCATTGAATGAATCGCCCGAAGCGATCACGCGATAATTGAGAGACTTTAGGGCTTCCACAGTCTTCTTTTTCGGATCTTGTTGACGAAGTTGATAACCCTCAATTTTATCTTCCTTTATGACCAGTCGATGACAAAACAAAGATGGGTTCTGTAACTGTTGCATCAGAGGAACTGCAAATTCGTAAAAAGTGTCAGAAACGACAAACACTTGATATTCAGATCTTGCCCAGTTAAGAAATTCTAGGGCTCCATCCAAGGGCTTTAAAGTGCGAATGTCGCTCTGGATCTGGCTTAACTTAATACCATGCTGGTCCACAATCCCCAGTCGATAAGTCATCAACTCATCATAATCAGGAATGTCACGAGTAGTCTTGCTAAGCTCCTCGATTCCCGTACTTTTGGCAACTGCTTGCCATATTTCTGGAACCAAAACCCCTTCTAAATCCAAGCAAAGAATATCCACAGTTCAACCAACAACCAGCTAGTCTCTAAGCATATAGCATTTCATTATTCGTTTGGAATCTGTCGATAATTGAACACTTTACGACAAACGAAAAGTCGATTTTGCTTATAACCTAAAGACAGCTATTCTGAAGAGAGTAAGATTAATGCTCGTCCTATCTGATGGGTAAATCTAAGCTATCAAAAAATTCGGCTCGCTCCTTTCCGGTCGCCAATGCGACGGCATCTTT
>CAJWGQ010000105.1 GCA_913041025.1 uncultured Gammaproteobacteria bacterium
CGGGATTTGTTTGGTATTGATTTGGATCTAGAGGTTCCTGCCTTCAGTGAGTCTTCGGAACATGTTCCTGTCGTTGATGAGGATTATCGATTTGATCAAGATACTACTCTAGCTATCCTTGCAGGGTTTGCTCATAACCGAAGAGTAATGATTCAAGGTTATCACGGTACTGGTAAATCGACTCATATTGAACAAGTAGCCTCCCGGCTAAATTGGCCCTGCATTCGCGTCAATCTCGACAGTCATATTAGTCGTATCGATTTGATCGGAAAGGATGCAATCGTGTTGGAAGATGGTAAACAAGTGACCGCTTTTCGAGAGGGCATTCTTCCTTGGGCGCTGCAGAATCCTGTTGCCCTGGTTTTTGATGAATACGATGCGGGCAGACCTGATGTAATGTTTGTGATTCAGCGAATTCTAGAAGTTGAGGGGAAACTGACCCTTCTGGATCAGAACAAAGTCATAGTCCCCCATTCGCATTTTCGATTGTTTTCCACCACTAATACAATTGGTCTAGGTGATACGACTGGTCTCTATCATGGTACTCAGCAGATTAATCAGGGCCAGATGGACCGATGGAGTATTGTTAGTACCCTAAACTATCTGGACCATGAGGCCGAGTGTGAGATCGTTTCTGGCAAAGTTAAGGAATATGCATCCGACGCTGAGGGTAAAAGGGTCATTAGCAGCATGGTGAGCGTTGCAGATTTGACACGTAAAGGCTTTGTAAATGGAGATCTCTCTATAGTGATGTCTCCGCGAACTGTTTTAACTTGGGCCCAAAATGCTGAGATTTTTGGAAATGTTGGATTTGCGTTTAAGCTAACATTCTTAAATAAATGTGATGAGTTAGAGCGTCCGATAGTTGCAGAATACTATCAGCGCTGTCTCGGTGAAGATTTGGGTACTGCGACTGAAGGTATTTCTCTTCAGTCAGCTTGAATTGCTGAATTATGAGTGAATCAGAAAACCCGTTAGAGCCCTTTAAGAGAGCGACAACCTCTACGATGCGAGCCTTGTCAGGTGAAGAAGAGCTCGATGTAAGCTTCGGGCCAGGAGCACCAAGTTTACGCGGTAATAGAATCCGGGTTCCTTTACCTGCTGTTGGAAGCAGCGACGATGAAATTAATGCCATTCGAGGTATAGGGGACGAGTTTGCGCTCAGACTCAAGCATCATAGCGATGAACTGCACACGAGATATGCTCCTCGAGGAGGCGCCGCTCAAGAAATGTTTCAGCTTATCGAGGATGCTCGTGTAGCTTCGATCGGAACGCTACGCATGGAAGGTGTTGCCAAGAATCTAGATGCTCATCTCGAGTCGCAGTGTCAGCAGGCTGCTTTTGATTCTCTGACCGAGCAGACCGAGGCTCCTCTCTCTGTAGCGGTTGGTTTGATAGTGCGTCAGCGATTGACTGGGCGCTCACTCCCAGATAGCGCGGAAAATCTGGTGCGATTCTGGCGTGATCATGTACTAGAGCATGCGGGCGATCACATAGATGCGCTAAAGGACCATGTCAAAGACCAGGCTAAATTTGCAGAAAGATGTCGAGACATAATTGCTGATTTAGGTTTGCCCGCTGAGTTTGAAGATCCTATGGAAGGAGATACGGACCAGGACGATATTGAAACCATTGATGAATCCGATGAATCCGAGTCAGAGTTTTCTCCAGAAGATGTCGTTTTGGACGATGAGGCAATGGCGGAGGAGGGAGTCGAGGGCGAAGCGTCCATGATGGATATGGACTCAGATATGGATATGGATGAAGCAGGGGCAGAAGCAGATCCAGATGAGTCACCGGAATCCTTAATTGACGAAGCGGGGCGGATAGCGGTCGATGTCAATTATGAGTCCTATTCAAGCAAGTTTGATGAAATTGTTAGGGCGGAGGAACTCTGTG
Organism: uncultured Gammaproteobacteria bacterium; assembly: GCA_913041025.1. Next base: position 1,900 of record CAJWGQ010000105.1, read on the forward strand.
ATTCGGAAGAGATGATTCGCCTAAGGCAATTACTCGATCAGCAGCTCCAGTCTCTTCATCACGCAACCTCAAAACTAGCTAATCGACTTCAAAGAAAATTGATGGCAAAGCAGAATCGTACTTGGGAGTTTGATTTAGAAGAGGGTGTGCTTGACGCCGCTCGTTTATCGCAAGTTATCATCGATCCAGTTAACCCTCTGGTCTACAAGCAAGAAAAAGAGATGAAGTTTAGGGATACCGTGGTGACATTGCTGATAGACAGCTCAGGGTCGATGCGAGGTCGATCTATTACGATTGCGGCAATGTGCGCTGATATTTTAGGGAGGACTTTAGAGCGCTGCTCTGTGCGAGTGGAAATTCTCGGGTTTACAACCCGTGCGTGGCGAGGAGGTGAATCAAGGGAGAATTGGATAAACGCTGGTAAGCCCTCAAATCCTGGGAGGCTTAATGACATCAGACACATCATCTACAAAGCAGCGGATGATACCTGGTCGCGCACTAAGCGGAATCTCGGATTGATGATGCGTGAAGAATTATTGAAGGAAAATATTGATGGTGAGGCGTTGATTTGGGCTCACAACAGAATAGTCAGTCGAAGCGAGCAAAGGAAGGTATTGATGGTCATTTCTGATGGCTTGCCGGTCGATAATTCGACTTTGCTGGTCAACCCCAGTAACTACTTGGAGCAACATCTCAAATACGCGATTGACATGATAGAAAATCAATCGCCAGTCGAATTAGTCGCTATTGGAATAGGCCACGACGTCACTCACCATTATAGTCGGGCGGTCACGATTACGGATGCAGACCAGCTGGGAGGAGCAATGACCGATCAACTGGCCGAGCTCTTTGAGATCAGAAACTGACTGTTCTTTATTTCAGTTTCTGATCTCAACCTCTATTGTTCTACTTGCCTATAACCTCTAGCCTTTGGATTTCTGGTGGTCCGCCCATTAACCCTGCAAATCCAGCTCCTGCGGCTTTGAAATGTTCTGATTTCCCGTGTGCCTCAAGTGCTTCTGCGTCTTCATAGAGCTCCATGACGATATAGTTTCCGTCTGAGTCCTTACAGAGCTGATACAAGTGATTTCCGGGTTCGTTAGTCGTGACCTTTTCCGCAAGATCCAGCATGACTTTTTCGAACTCTGGTCCCTTATCGTCTTTTACATTTAACTTCGCTATAACTGCTAGCATGCCAATCTCCAGTTTTTCTATAAAATGAAAGAACTGAAAGGATAAGGATAAGCGTGCACAGACGCAAACTACTTGACCGGTTGCAGATCTATCGTAAGAACAATCCCAAAGAATCGACTTTGGTCGATCGCTTCGTTGACTTTGTTGACTGGAACGCCGACTGCTTTAATCGCAGTAATTTGGAAGGTCACGTAACTGGCTCAGCATGGTTACTTTCCCCCGACGGGAGATCTGTACTGTTGACTCACCACAAAAAGTTGGGCCGTTGGCTTCAGCTAGGAGGTCACTCAGATGGAGTGTCAGACACTTTATTGGTAGCTCAAAGAGAAGCTGAGGAAGAATCCGGACTGAAAGTAGAACCGCTAGATAAGAATATCTTTGATATCGACATTCATGAAATACCATCTAGAGGAAATGAACCCGCCCATTTGCATTTTGATGCCCGTTTTCTGTTTACCGCATTAGATCTGCGATTTGTGATCAGTCCAGAATCTAATGATTTACAATGGGTTGATTTGATTGATATAGAACGGTTTTCAAAGGAATGGTCCGTTATCAGGATGCGAGACAAATACCTTGAAAAGATGAAGTAAGGCTGTTCATAGAGCTCATAGGTTGATTATTACAAGGCTCGAAATATTATCTAAATCACCATTGTAGTAACTAGTTCGTTAGCGTAGGCTACCCCTAAGTTTTCCGATGCGGCCTTTTGAACAGTCTAAATCGGCGGATGGATGTCATGAAGACATGGGTGGGGTGATACGACCCTTATGCACGATTTAGAATTAGGAGCTATTTGCTAGTGAAGAAGTTATATGTAGGTAACCTCGCGTGGGCTACAACGGACGAGGACCTCAATAATGCGTTTTCGGAATATGGATCTGTTGCGTCCGCAGTGGTTATTACGGAGCGTGACTCGGGAAGGTCTCGTGGTTTCGGCTTTGTGGAAATGGAAGATGGGGCGGACGAAGCGATTGAGGCTTTAAATGGTCAAGATATGCAGGGCCGAGCGATTCGAGTCAATGAAGCCAAAAGTAAAGAAGGCGGAGATAGAGGCGGTCGAGGTGGTCGCTCGTTCTAAACCCCTAGGTTGGTTAGTCTACTAGGCACTGTTTGCCATATTTTAATAAGATGGCGAGCAGTGCTCCTCAGTACCCCCCGGTCCTCTTTGTGTTATTTCGGCTGAATAAAGCGGGCTCCTTAAGAGTTCAAATCAGGGGCTGTTAGTTGTTTTTGTGGCAACGAAGTAACTCTTTTTGCTTTCAAAAGCACGCTTCTATATTTGACTATACCCGAGTTGGTTTTGGCTTATGCTTTTTACCTAACTGTTGAATAAATGGGGTGGCAAAATCAAAAATCGAAAATCAACATTGAACTGATGCGCTCTATAGTTCTAATTTTTGTCTCAACGTCGCTCGCCATATTATCGATATCTTGTGCAAGTCCTGAGAGCAATGTGGTCTCAGGAAATCAGCAAGGATATCTTCACTATGGTAACGGTGCAGAACCTCAAGGGTTGGATCCGCACGTTGTAACTGGAGTCCCAGAGAACCATATCGTTCGTGCAATATTTGAAGGTCTAGCGGTTAAAAATCCTATCACTTTGGAACCAGAGCCTGGAGTCGCGGAAAAATGGAAAATTTCTGACGATGGCCGGATTTATACTTTTTATATAAATCCCAATGCCAAGTGGAGTAATGGTGAGCATATGACTGCTTCGGATTACGTTTGGTCTTGGAATAGAGCTCTCCACCCGGAAACAGGCTCTCTTTACTCCTATATGCTCTACCCAATCGTAAACGCGGAAGCTTATGCAAAAGGAGAAGTCACAGATTTTACAAAGGTAGGGGTTAAAGCCATTGACGATAGGACGTTAGAGGTCGCTCTGAATGCCCCAACACCCTACTTTTTACAGTTAATGGATCATTACAGTACTTTTGCAGTTCATCCTGAGACGCTTTTGAAATATGGAAAGATGACCGACAGGTTTACCTCTTGGACGCGCGTTGGGAATATTGTTGGAAACGGAGCATTCACTCTTGATGAGTGGTCTATAAATAGAAGAATAATCGTCAAAAAGAATGAATTTTATTGGGATAGAGATAGGGTATCCCTGGAAGGTGTTTATTTTTATCCAACCGAGAACGCCATTAGCGAAGAACGCATGTTCCGTGCCGAGCAGCTTCACTATACTCAAGTCGTGCCATTAGACAAAATACCCGAGTATCGAAAAAAGGAAAATTCCCCCTATGTACAAGCCCCATATCTAGGTACTTACTATTATCTTATAAACACACGAGTGGAGCCCGTGAACGATGTTCGAGTCCGAAAGGCCCTCGCATATGCTGTAGATCGGGAAACTTTGACTCGTACCGTACTTCAGGATACGGCTATTCCCGCGTACAGCATCACGCCACCAAACACTCTTGGATACAACCCGCCCAAGTTATTTGATTACGATCCCGAGAAAGCCAGAAGCCTTCTAGCAGATGCTGGATATCCGAATGGAGAGGGATGGCCGGGTTTGGAGATTGTTTACAACACCCAGGAGGCTCACAGGAAAATTGCTGTAGCTGTTCAGCAAATGTGGAAATCAAACCTGAATATAGATGTGACTATCTCTAATCAGGAGTGGAAAGTTTATCTAAATACAGTTTCGCAGGGACAATTTCAGTTAGCTCGTCGTGGTTGGATAGGGGATTACGTTGATGCTAATAATTTTTTAGATTTATTCCTCTCGACAGGAGGCAATAATAATACGGGTTACGCAAACTCCGAGTTTGATGACATCATTTTAAGACATGCACCGCGTGCTGAGGATCGGGACAAACGCTACGAACTTTTCTATGAAGCTGAGACGATGCTGATGGAAGAGATGCCATTTATTCCATTCTATACTTATACCCACAAGCACCTTATACATCCGAGCGTGGAAGGTATTTATCCGAATTTGATGGATTCTTTGAATCTAAAATACGTCCGATTAAATCCAGAGCTTCGGTTGATACTAGAATAGAAACCAGATGGGAAAGTTCATTTTCATCCGTTTGGCACAGGCAATTCCTGTACTCTTTATAGTAATTACAGCTACTTTTTTCTTAATTCGATCTGCGCCAGGTGGTCCTTTTGATAGTGAAAAGGCCGTGTTACCGGAAGTGAAGCGTGCTTTGGAAGCACAATATAATTTGGATCTCCCTTTATACCAGCAATACCTAAGCTACCTTGGTGATTTGGCGCAAGGAGATTTGGGTCCATCTTTTAAATATCCAGGAAGAAGTGTAAATGAAGTCCTTGAAAGTGGTTTACCCGTCACGTTTGAGCTTGGTCTCTATGCTCTTGGTTTTGCTCTTTTTGTTGGTGTATTGGCAGGCGTAGTTGCTTCGCTTCGGCCAAACACTAGTCAGGATTACATTCCAATGGGTATGGCAATGATTGGAATTTGTATGCCTTCATTCTTGCTTGGTCCTCTCATGGTGCTTGTTTTTGGTATTTATTTTGAGTGGTTACCCATCGCTGGTTGGGGAGATCTGCCGGGCGATAAAATACTACCTTCAATTACCTTAGGATCTGCCTACGCGGCCTATATAGCCAGGCTTAGTCGAGCGGGTATGCTCGAAATTTTGTCCCAGGATTATATCAGGACAGCTAGGGCTAAAGGCCTCCCGGAATGGCTTGTAGTAGTAAAACACGCGCTGAGAGGCGGTTTAATTCCTGTCATTGCCTACTTGGGACCTGCTTTCGCAGGTCTGCTCGCAGGTTCTTTTGTGGTTGAGACTATTTTTCAAATCCCGGGGCTTGGCCGGTTTTACGTCCAGGCGGCTTTCAATCGAGACTATACAATGATCCTAGGGACGACGGTGTTCTTTTCAACTTTGATCATTATATTCAACTTAGTCAGTGACGTGGCTGCGGCATGGTTGAACCCTCGGCTTAGAGTGCAATTTCAGTCAAAAACTGATGTCTAGTACCGAAGCTCCAGAACAGATGAATGATGATGGAAGGTGGTCGCTTTGGCGAGACGCTCTACGTCGACTATACAAAAACAAACCTGCCACCATCTCAGCATTTCTACTTGGTTTGATGGTGCTTGGGGCTTTAATGACGCCATTGATTGCTCCATACGATTATGAAGTTCAAAACCTAGATTTAGGTGCTACTCCTCCATCGGCAGCGCATTGGTTAGGAACGGATATTTTTGGAAGGGACTTACTGACGCAAATTCTCTATGGCGGTCGTATTTCACTTGCTGTTGGGTTTGTGGCTACGGCGGTTGCCCTAGTAATAGGGGTGTCCTGGGGGGCAATCGCAGGTTATTTTGGTGGAAGAATTGATTCAATCATGATGCGTTTTGTAGACATTGTTTATGCTCTACCCTTCATGATTTTTATCATCTTGCTGATGGTGGTATTTGGACGAAATATCGTTTTGCTATTCGTGGCTATTGGCGCGGTGGAATGGCTCACTATGGCCCGTATCATGCGGACGCAGGTTCAGAATCTTAAACAGCAGGAATTTGTAGAAGCAGCTGTGTCACTGGGTCTCTCACCATCTTCGATTATTTTTAAACACATACTTCCAAATGCAATTGGCCCAATTATTGTTTACACAACCTTAACCATTCCAAGCGTTATGCTCCTAGAAGCCTTTCTGAGTTTCTTGGGCTTAGGTATACAGCCTCCGCAAACCTCCTGGGGGCTTCTAATCAGTTATGGATCGGAAACGATGGAAGAATATCCTTGGCTACTAATTTTTCCAGGTCTTGCATTAACGATTACTCTTTTCTCTTTGAATTTCTTGGGTGATGGTCTTCGAGATGCCCTGGATGTCCGTAACGCAAAAGAATAATTATATGGCACTTCTCGACGTCAAAAATCTAAAGGTGAGCTTTTCAGGTAAAGGTGAGGTGCACGTCGCCGCAGAGAACGTGAGCTTTTGCGTTAACTCAAATTCAATCACTGCAATCATAGGGGAGAGTGGATCAGGAAAATCAGTAACTTGCTATGCGATTTTAGGTTTGCTTCCAAAACCTGCCGGGCAACTCGATAGTGGCGAAGCTAAATTCCTAGGAAGGGATCTTTTGGCCATGCCGGAAAGCGATTTGCAGAAAATTAGAGGTTCAGAGATAGCAATGATTTTTCAGGACCCTATGACCTGCCTAAATCCATATATGCGCATAGGTAAGCAGTTGATGGAGCCTCTCCTCATACATGCCAAAACTAACGCTCGGATAGCCAAGATCCAGGCGATAGAAATACTCGATGAAGTAGGAATTAAGAATCCGTCTCAAGCAATGGAAGCTTACCCTTTTGAGTTGTCGGGAGGAATGAGACAACGTGTTATGATCGCAATGGCATTGATAAATAGCCCCAAGCTTCTGATAGCAGATGAACCTACCACTGCTTTAGACGTGACTATACAGGCTCAGATTCTCGCTCTCATAAAGTCATTGCAGAGAAAAAGAGACATTGGTGTCCTTCTGGTGAGTCACGACCTTGCGGTGGTGGCAGATATCGCTGATGAGATAGTAGTGATGCAGAATGGCCAAATTGTTGAAAGTGGAGAGCCAAATTCCATATTCAATAATCCCAAACACAACTACACAAAGAAATTAATCAACGCCATTCCAAAGGGTAAATCTGATACTTTAATTCAGAGTCGTGAGACTCTAGTGGAGATTAAAAATCTCAAAACCTGGTTTTATCGTGAAAGCAATCAAGAACCCATTCGAGCAGTAGATGATGTGTCTCTTAGAATTGAAAAAGGAGAAGTTCTTGGACTGGTCGGGGAATCGGGAAGCGGTAAGTCGACTCTAGGACGCTCGATTTTGCGTTTGACTGCGATTACTGGAGGAAAAGTTCTATTTGACGGAACTGATCTATCTAAGTTGAAAAAGAATGATCTCAAGGTTTTCCGTAAGCGTATGCAAATGATCTTTCAAGATCCTTATGCCTCATTAAACCCGAGAATGACGGTCTTCGATATTCTTGCGGAACCGTTGTTATTGCATGGAACTGTTGAAAAACGAGATCTTGCTCGTTCAGTGAAAAGATTGATGGAAGATGTTGGATTAAAATGGGCTTTTGCTAAGAAATATCCGCATGAGTTCTCGGGAGGACAAAGACAAAGAGTAGCAATAGGGAGGGCCTTGGCTACAAAACCGGAATTTATAGTTGCCGATGAGCCGGTTTCGGCATTAGATGTGACTATACAAGCCCAAATACTTGATCTATTGAAAGCACTCAAAGACGAACATAATCTCACGATGCTTTTTGTATCACACGACTTAGCAGTCGTTAGGCAGATTGCCGATAGGGTCGCAGTTCTCTATCAAGGAGAGATCGTTGAAAAAGGACAAACACACGAAGTGTTCGAACAGCCTAAAGAAGAATATACCAGAGAATTAATCGCATCTATTCCCGGGAAACTATTGTATTAGTAGAGTATCCAGAACTTCGGCGATGATCAGACCAACGCCATCTTCACCTCGCCTGAATCAGTTGCTCTGTTTGAGCAAATTACCTACAACGCGCTCCAGATGCATCAATGAATTGCACTCCTCTGTTTGATGCGAATACGCCATGTATTTGCGCATTTCTGAATCCCCTGTCGACCAGGAAATTCTGGATTCTGGATTCAACCAAATTAAGCGTTTACAGCGATCGTACATTTCTTTTAGAACTTCTCCATGGGCTTCACCATAATTATTTC
>CAJWGQ010000106.1 GCA_913041025.1 uncultured Gammaproteobacteria bacterium
CAGTAAAATTACTAATCATCTTAGACGATGCAGAACTGCAATAAATCGGACAATAGGAAATTGTTAAACTCTCAAAAAGGCCACAAATATAACCATCAGAAAACATTAAATTATATTGTCTCTTACTGATGCAAATTTCATGTAAAATCAGTGCAACTTAAAATCTTATTTAAATCATGACCCAAATAATAAAGGGCATGATCAGGCCATAAGCTTTCCAATACGTTCAGAAAAATATGTCTGTTTGGCCAAAATTGACATGTGCCATGCCAAAACCTGATTTGAAGATAGCACAGGAAGGCCACATTGAGCCTCTATGCCATCGATCACATTTAAGGTTTGCAAATTGGTACAAGACAGAAAAATTGCGTCAGCCTGTGACCCCTTGACCAAATTAAGTGATGCAGCCTCAATAGAATGCCCAGCAATACGAGCAACTTTAGCTTCATTTCCTTCATTGAAGGAACCAAAAACCACTATCTCAAGACCATTTTGCGCAAGAACCGTTCTAAGGGTTAACGAGACTTCTGCAATATAAGGAGACAAAAAAGCAATCTTACGCAGACCAAGTACTCTACAGGCGGCAATCAAAGCGCTAACAGGCTCTGTCACATGATTTACACGGCATCCTTTGGCTATAAGTCTAGCTATATTCTCAGGACCAATCACCGAAGTTCCTGACGTACAACCATATCCCACAACATCGAAACATACAGCTGGTGGAAAAAGCTCAGCTGCAGCCGAAAGCGTTGTTGCCATTTGGGCTAGCGTTTCTGTACTCACCTCTGATCCACTTGGGACGCGCGAAGTGTAAATACCTATCTCGGAGCTAGGAAGAAGACGACGTAAATCATGCTCAATCGTTTCATCAGACTGCAAAGTAATCAAACCAAAGTTAGCGTTTGCACCCACTGTCTTGCCCAGTTCAAAAGAAAAAACCTGTTCCAAATTAGATCTCCCAAAGCGAAGATGGTGCGCTTGGTGATATCTGTTCTGGCTCTCCAGGTCTCACAACAAAGTTGTCCTCATGAACCAGCAAACCACCTCCAGCTATTTCTATGCCAGGTTCAAGTGTAAGCACCATACCCTCTTCGAGTTCTGTCAAATCACCATTGATGAGAGACGGCCATTCTGTGAGCTGCATTCCCAGACCATGTCCCAGACGACCCGCATCCCCAATACCGGTACCACCAGTGACTATCTTATCCATAGCTTCAAACACATCTCGGGCAGTGTAGCCAGGTCTTGCAACTTGCTTACCTGCTTCAACAGCCTCTAAAAGTTTCTGATAACAATACTCAGCTTTTGGGTCACACGACCCAACTCGAAAATTTCGATCAAAATCACAAAAATATCCATCGTAAACCAATCCGGTATCAAGCATAAGAACATCCCCACTTTCCAAAGGATCAATGCTTGCCGGGGAAATAACGTCACCATATCCCAATGCTCCTCGTCCACCCGCAAGGTAGGGCACCCAATCTGCACCCTCTTCAAGACATAAGCCTTGAAAAGCACGAAATATTGAGTCCATACGAACTCCTTCTTTTGCAATCTCTCCCACGCGTTCAAATGCTCGCCCAGCAATTTCACAGGCTGTACTAATTTTTTTGATTTCTACCTCACTCTTGATCAAACGTAAACTTTTTATGATACCATTATCATGCCCAAAATTCATCTCTGGCACTAAAGACTTCAGACGATCAAAATCACTCAGAGGCATCCTCAAATGAGTTTCATGGCCAGAGGGAACCCCAATCCAGGCTTTGGGTCCAATGACTTCTTTAAAAGTCTCAGCCAAAAGCGTTAGTCCATCATCCTCAAGATCGGGCGACGACCATGTGCGAATATCACTGATCCAAGTTTTTGCCATCAAAACTGTCCCAATTGATGGTATCACTGCTATTGGTTTTCCAGATTGTGGCAGAATCAAAAACCAAGGCCGTGAAGGACTTTCCCAAAAGCGGGTTAAATATCCTGTGAAATAACGAATTTCAGGTTCTGTAGTAAGAAAAAGAGCATCTACGTTGTTTTGACCCATCAAAGATTGGGCCCGAGCAACACGTGCCTCAAATTCGGTTTTTAAAAATCCACGCAACGTCTCTGACCTTTCATGTTTATCCATTTTCTTCAAAAGGGATTTTTTTTTCTAAGAAATAAATTGCTGCTACCGCAATGATGGTTGAGATAATTAGAGGAGGTATTGCTACACTAAGGTTGTTTCCACTTTTGTAATAGATTGTAAAGAAAATTAATAAAGGTCCAAAATCAGCGATAAATTTTAAAAATGACTTATTCACATTTAATGTTTAACATATAATAAATTTTTAATAAATTAGATATTGATTTTAATAAAAAAATTATTAATTATTAGATATGGCATCTAGCAATAATGCAAAATTTTCAATAGGCGAAGTTGTTAAACACAGACACTTTAATTTTAGAGGTGTTATTTATGATGTGGATTTTGAATTTAGTAATTCAGAAGAATGGTATCAGTCTATACCTAAGGATGTTAGGCCTAGAAAAGATCAACCTTTTTACCATCTCTTAGCTGAAAGTAACGATGTGACTTATGAAGCTTATGTTTCAGAGCAAAATTTATTGTTAGACAAATCTAAAGAGCCGGTTAAACATCCATTGATAGAAGAAATTTTTTCCGGAAAAAAAGGTTCAAACTATTTTAAGCTTTCAAATTAAAAGTTAAATACTGCCTCAAATTTAACATTTTTTATTCAAATCTATGACAAAGATTTAGCCTATGTTTAGAAGGAACTTAACTATCCGGGTCGATATCTATTGGAATCGTTAATCGTGACTTTGTCGAACTAAACGAGTTAGTGCCGTGCCAGAAAAAACTTGGAAAGAACACACAAACCCCTTCCCTGGGCTTTATCGAACAAGCAATTTTTTCTCTCGTTCCTAATCCTAAGGAGGTCTCACCGAATTTGATCCAGCCATCCTGGGTAGTCTCACTATCACGAACTGTCTCCGGTAATGAAACATAGGTACAGCAAGACAGCCAACCCCGAGGATGAACATGATTCGAATGAAATCCGCCGTTGTTCAGCTTCACACTCCAGGCTCCGCTTATTCGATAAGAGTCCTTGATTGGCTTCAAAAACGGATGCGAATCATCTTTCTTTAAGGATCCTATGTAGCCTTTAATCGATTGGTCCAGTGATTGCCGAAACTTATCGATGATAGGGGATTTGTGTCGCCAAAGATTATCGAGGGACTGAGTCCCATTACGAACGCTTTGATCGAGGGGGTCTTTTGAGGTGGTATGCAACCCTACCAGATAGGTTTTTAGTGTCTCTAGATAGCCTTCGGAACACTCGTTAAACGGTAGCTCAACTTGCTGAATGAATTCCTCATATTGATTCAGCCACTCATACCGATCTGTATCAGTCAGCCGCCACAATACCGAGTAATAAGCCCAAATCTCTTGATTATTCGGTTCAACTCGCCGGGCATGATCGAGCAAACTGTCGACCGCTTTGTAATCTTCCAATCTGAGATTTACGTTCGCGTTGTCAATTAAAAATCGCACACTATCTGGCAATTGAACAAGCGACTCTTTAAGCAAGGGGGCTGCCTTTTTTAGCTCACCTTGTCGTAACCAAAACACTCCGAGGCCATGCACTAGATAGGGATTCCTGCCGATCTCCTCGACAGCCTTCGAGAGGCATTCACCCGCAACCTCCACTTCACCCACACTGAGGTACGCAGAGGCTAAATTGTGATAAAGAGGAGCGTATCGCGGCAGTTTCGTTATGGCTTCAGCATAAGACAACAAGAAGCGAGGATCATCGCTTTCACGATACACATTATTCAAAACCCGATGCGCATCAATTAAATCGGGAGAAATGCTTACCGCTTGTTCAAGCCATTCCGACGCCTGACTAATTTTCGACTCCGCCAAATAAACCAGGCCCAGCTGGTAACAGATAAAACCTTTATTAGGATGCGTTTTAAGAGCTTGTTCCAAGTTCGCGATGGCTTTTGCGTGCTGTCCGCGAGACATCAGTAACCGAACCTCACCAACTAATAGGGATAGATCTCCGACCCACTTCTTTTTCATTTTAGCTAAGAGTCGTGAGGCCTTATCGTTCGATCCTAGCGACAAGTAAGACTCGACAAGCGAGGTAGTCGAAGTGACGTTGGCTTCAATTTTTTGGGCTTTCTCAAACCAGCGGACGGCTTTTTCCGGACAATCTCTATCAAGTTCTAAAGCCCCTCTATTTTGCCAAGCATCACGAAAGTTCGGCATTAACCTGACGGCTTGCTCGTAAGATTGGTCAGCTTCTTCGATTCGGCCTAACGATCTGAGCAGATTAGCTTTGTTAGACCAAACAACCGGCTGCCTGGAAGACACTTTCAAGCTTAATTCGAAAAACTCGAGGGAACGCAATAAGCGACCGCTTTCCTTTGATATCAGTGCAAGTAAATGGAGAATGTCGGGACTACGCGGGTCTCTCTCTAGCTCAGCACGACAAATTCTCTCGGCGCCCTGCAAATTCCCTTGAGAAAAGGCAGCGTTTGCTTGTTGTAAGGCCTCGTTAATGGCTAGCCACCCTTAAGTAAATTTCCATTAAACCAATGTAACAAACAGGGCCTATGTTCATTCTCATATTGTTTTCAACCTAAAGATCTCAGCTTTTGTCACACGCATTTTTTCTTACGTAGTGGTAGCCCCGACAGGAGTCGAACCTGTATCTACCGCTTAGGAGGCGGCTATTCTATCCATTGAACTACGAGGCCAACAAAATCGAATTATTATACATTAATGTGCTTTTTCTAATTCAACCAAACAGGTGTTTGCGCTTGGGCCCTGAGCAAGGCTTGACGTGCCCTTGTCACGAGTCAACACGTTAGGATTTCCATTTTGTTCTATTGTTTCCTGTCCAAACTGAGAGAACCAAGAACCCGTGGGCAGAATGACAACCTCTGAAAGAATTCCTTCATCATAGCAAACGCTCGCCAGACAACTCCCCCTGTCATTGTAAACTCTAACTATGTCACCATCACCTAAACCCCTCGATTTGGCGGCTTCCGGATGTACAAGAATAATTTCCTTGCCGTCTACCTTGTCTTTTTGCAAAAACTCAGTTTGATCCAGTTGGCTGTGTAATTTGCCAGAAGGCTGGGGCGTAAGTAAGTGCAAGCCATATTTGCTGTTTTTTGACCCCAACCATTCGAAGGGTTCTATCCAACAAGGGTGGCCAGGACAGTCTTCATATCTGAAGTTGGCGATCGCCTCAGAAAAGATTTCTATTTTACCGGAGGGCGTGTTGAGCTTGTTTTCTTCTGGGTTATCTCTAAACCCTTTGAGCCAGCTAGGAAGCTCTTCGTCAGGCAATCTTATCCATTTCTTTGCTAAAAATTCCTCATAATCAGGGATTTCAAACCCTTCTTTTGTGGCTTTTTCTTGCGATCTAACCCACATCTCTTTCATCCAGTCGGTCTCAGACTTTCCCTCGGTAAATTCACTCTCTAACCCTAGGTACCGCGACAGACCTATAAAAATCTCATGATCAGAGCGCGATTGTCCGTATACGGGTAGTGCTTTATCCATGACATGGGCGTAGGGGTCGTGGCTGGACATGCAGAAGTCCTCTCGCTCAAGCGCGGTAGTCGCAGGAAAAACAATGTCCGCCCACTGAGCGACAGGAGTCCACCAGGGCTCGTTTACAATCACGGTTGACGGTCTCCTCCAGGCCTCGACCAATCGATTAAGGTCCTGGTGGTGATGAAATGGGTTCCCGCCTGCCCAATAGATGAGGTCGATATGCGGGTAGGTTATTTCTTGTCCGTCATATTGGATAACCTGTCCAGGGTTTAGCAACGCATCCGCAATTCTCGAAACGGGTATGGCGAAGCGTGTCGGATTATAACTTTTTGGGAAGTTAGCCCAATTGAAACGTCTCCAGTCACTGCCAATATAACCTTCTGCACCATATCCGAAACCAAAACCACCGCCTCGCCGACCAATAGCCCCAAGCATGCACGCCAAGGTTACGGCCATCCAATAAGGCTGTTCTCCATGATCTGCTCTTTGTAAGGACCAGGCTAAACTGATGAAGGTTCTTTTCGTGGCCATTTTTCTGGCTAGCGATGTAATCTCTGGAGCCGTTACATTGCTGATCTCCGACGCCCAAAACGCGTCCTTGGCGATCCCGTCAACTTCGCCCAACAAATAGCTTCGGAAGCGATCGTATCCGACAGTGTGAGACCCCAAAAACCTCCTATCCACGAGACCCTCTTTTTCTAACACATAAGCGATACCAAGCATCACCGCCGTGTCAGTGCCCGGGCGCAGGGAGATCCACTCGCCATTGACCGTCTCGGGCATGTCTTTCTTTTGAGGAGAAAGATTAATGAATTTCACTCCATTGGCGCTCGCTCGCTCGAGCCCAGATCGCGATTGATGTTCTGTTATTCCACCATAGGCCATTTGCGTATTTCTTAAAGGTACCCCTCCAAAAGCAACGAAGAGCTCCGTGCATTCTGCAATTTCAGACCACGAGGTCTGCGCTAGTTCCATCTCCTGCCAGCTTGCGACAACATGAGGTAAAATGACATTTGCCGCAGCAGTGCTATAGGTATCTCTAGCTCGGGTACAGCCTCCAATCAAATTTAAGAAGCGGTGCAGCTGTGACTGTGCGTGATGAAAACGGCCTGCGCTCGCCCAACCGTACGACCCCCCAAATATCGATGTATTGCCTAAATCAGTTCTGACACGATCAAGCTCTTTGGCCGCCAGCTCAAAAGCGTCCTCCCAGGAAACCGGTATGAATTCATCGCAACCGCGTAAGTGCTTGTTTCGATCTTGAGGATTATCCAGCCAGCCCTTACGCACATAAGGCTGTTCTATTCTGCTGGAATGAGATGCAGCCTCTTTGAGCGCGTGCCCAGCGGAAGACGGGACAGGGTCCTCGCTGATGGAGTGGACATCCACGATCTGATCATCTACTACGTCTACTTCGTAAACGCCCCAGTGGGTTGCCGTCCGATAACGATTCACTTAACCAGGTTCCTTCCAAAAAATCTCAGTCGAGATATTGTTCCGGGATAGGGAACTTAAATATCCGAGCACTGTTCAAGCCTAAAATTTTTGTCCTTTCTTCTTCGTTCAACATTCCCATCGTCCTTTCTATCGCCTGCGGAGAATGCGGCCATGTCCCCTCGTGATGAGGATAATCGTTGGCCCATAAGAAGTTATCAACTAGATTATGCTCTCGCGCCAAATCCAGGCCTACCTTATCTTCTTGAAAACTCGCAAACCCGTTTTGTCTAAAATATTCGCTCGGCAGCATTTTTAGCTTTGGCCTAACAAACATGTGATGTTTTTTATAGGCCTCATCTAGCGCTTGCAGAGTCCACGCGACCCAGCCTATGCCCGCTTCAATAGACCCGAAGATCAACTTGGGGAACCTATCTAACACGCCAGACGCACACAAATTTGCTATCGGTTCCATGGTTGGCGCGAGCGAGTGAACCGCATAGTTAATTATAGCGCCACCATTACCCCGAGAGGTTCGAGGATCCCTTCCGGTCGACACATGAAAAGTGATCGGCAAATCTACATCTTGGATACACGCCCAGAGCGGATCGAAATCGGGTAAATTATAGTTAAGATCCTCATGGTTCGGAGGACCCCAAATTGGCTTGCAAGGCAGAGACAAACCACGAAATCCCAGCTTGGCACATCGCTCGATCTCCTTTATCGCCCCTTCAATATCCCCAGAGGCTATGGCCGCCATAGGAGCAAGGCGATCGTTGTAGGCACCGAAAGTCTCCCACGCCCAATCGTTCCAGGCTCCACACATCATCTGGCTAAATTTTGAGTCGGGAGTCGCCCAAACCGTCAGCCCTAGATTAGGAAACAGAATTTCTGCATCTACCCCATCTAACGCCAAGGCAGCAACTCTTTCGCCGGGCGTCTTTCCTGATCCATTACGAAAAGCATCCTCTCCTTCCATTTTTATGTTGCGTATTCTCAGGGGACGAAAACCTTCAGTCTTTTGAAACTGATCTCCCGATTCATCTACCGTGACGCCAGGCAAACGGTGCCAAAACTCCTCAGGTAAACGGCTTTTCCATAGATCCTTGGGCTCTTGGACGTGTCCGTCCGCAGAAACCATAAAATATTTTTTCTGGGCGCCGGGGTACGGACTCTTGGCCCAATTGCGAGACTCATTATCAGTATCGAGCCTCCAAGCGTTATTTTCGTCTGGATGAGGAATCGATTCGGCCATGGGGTTTCTCCACTCTTCAACTTAACTCAAGAAGAAGACTAACGACAATCTGTCTAGTGGTCTAGGTTCCTAGGCGATAACGTAGCTTAAGCACCAAGTCTTCGTTGGAAGGATTTCGATAAGCACTCTCAAATAGCTCATCAAATTCGAGATCGGCAAAGGACTGATATCCATTCAAGGTATAAACCAAGAACAATTCCGATAAAGGAGCGATTTCCCACTGATAGCGAAACTGAACCGCAAGACTCGAGATCGCAAAGTCATCTGAAGCAGCACCCAATTTCTGGCCTTCTACTAACCTTTTGGAACTTTGATTTAGCTCGTAGAAACGTCTTTCTTTTGCTTTAATTCCTACCCACTGAGCCGATAACTTAATCTGTTGCTTCGCACTGAGAAAGTAACTCACGTTTAAGTTCGGCCGCCATTCGTTGGTCTCAAAGCTTGTAAACTGACCTCCCTCTTGCCAAATCACCCACGCGTTACTGTGATCATATTGTGCGGATAAACCAAATCCCAATTGCTCAAAGGGTCTCCAGCTAATGCTGTTCTTGAATGCATACCGCTCGCCCCCTTGCGATTCTTTGAAGTAGTTGACTCGGACTCTATTATAAAAGCGTTTAGAGCTGTCAGTCCTATACTCGAAACTCGTTTTGTGAAACTGCTTTTTATAATACGACCCATTCCCCCTGCTATCGCGATCATCAATTCTCTCCGGCTTGTAAGAAAAATCCCACCGAATTTCATGTCGATTATTGAAGTCAATCCCCGTCCGGCTACCAATTTCTTTATTTGTCTTTTCGCCCTGCCCATTAAATTCATAACTTACGAAGCCGTTTAAATAAACCTTCCTCGCCCAATCGTAGTCGTATCTTCGATATTCAGTTTGTAGCCAGAAATCTGTCAGATCATTTCGTCTCAAATACCCAACATCATTTAAATCAAGCCGATCATCATAGTGCGCGGCAGAAAAATTAACCTGAATCCTGCGAGACGGCCGAAAAGTCAGGTCCAAGTGCCCTCCCAAACCACTCGCATTCTCATCGGTATCTGAATACAGAAGCTGACTATCCAACTTCCACTCTCCCGTATTGGAAAGAAAATGATAGTCCAATCCTTGAACCTGAGCAGTTGATTCCGGATGATCGCTGATCGTCGAGATCAACCCGATACCCTGATATGCGCTACCTTGACTCTTACTCTCATACAAAAAACGTGCAACTCCATAATCAGAGCCGTCTTGAGTAAATTGCTGACCGTCGACACCAAACAAAGCATCGTCTTCAGAGGCGCCTAAAACCCCATAGCGAATCTTACCCATTGAACCAACAACTTTCACTGCCGCGTCCAGATCTAAGGGACTTCCAAGCTGCCTTGAGGATAGGCTTATCCCTTCTGGTAGTTCAGGCGGCCTTGGCCGCCCGCCA
>CAJWGQ010000107.1 GCA_913041025.1 uncultured Gammaproteobacteria bacterium
GTACTGATGTTTTTTGCATCTGATGATGCAACATCAGGTTCGGTCATAGCGTAAGCAGACCGAATCTCACCTGCCAGCAACGGCTTTAACCACTGTTCCTTCTGTTGCGGTGTCCCGACTCGCTCTAGTACTTCCATATTGCCAGTATCTGGAGCGCTACAATTCAAAGTTTGTGACGCAAGATAAGTCTTGCCGAGTTCGGTGGCGAGATAGGCATAATCCAGGTTCGATAAGCCTTCTCCAGTCTCAGAATTTGGGAGGAAAAAGTTCCATAAACCGGCTGCCTTCGCTTTATCTTTGGCCCCCTCAAGCAATTCGAGCTGTCTGGGGTGATAACTCCAAATGTCTTCTTTGTTTTGATCATAAGAGTGGTATTCCTCGAGCATGGGCGCTACGTTTTCCGCCACATGTTTTTTGATTGCCGCAAAAAGCGGTTGTGATTCTTCAGACATATTGAGGTTGAAGAGTTCCGGATTTGGTGCGGATATCAAGGAGTCAACATCCTGTTTGCCGACAGAGGATAATTTCGGCTGACTCTCCGCCGTGTTATTTAGGTCACGGAACTTTGCATTTGGGTTAGACATTTGGGTACTCCTAATGGGATCTGTCAAAGCGATAACTTCTCATAATATCTCCATTTACGACATTTTTGTAATCAGAGATTTCCAAGTATACCTAGCGGATTTTTATTTGGGGGGTTTTCTTGCGGGGATCCCCCCATTTTGTTGACCAATAAGCACTGAACAAGCAAGGTACGCTGTCTAATAACGGCATTTTGGGACTTAAATGGTTATGAAAGATATATTTGATATCAGTGGTCGGGTTGCGATAGTCACTGGAGGCTCCCGCGGAATTGGTAAAATGATTGCTGCAGAGTTCGTGAAAAGAGGTGTCAAGACATATATCACATCTCGCAAGGCTAAACCGTGCCATGTGACTGCAAAGGAGCTGTCTGATTATGGAGAATGTATTGCGATTCCGTATGACTTATCAAGTGTAGAGGGAATAAGTGGTTTTATAAGGGAGATTTCGGGGCGAGAGGATCATCTTGACATTTTAATAAATAATGC
Organism: uncultured Gammaproteobacteria bacterium; assembly: GCA_913041025.1. The sequence continues at coordinate 1,071 of CAJWGQ010000107.1, forward strand.
TGGAGCTGCATGGACAGCGCCGTTCGACGATTTTCCGGAAAGTGGTTGGGATAAGGTAATGAACATCAACATCAAGTCTGTATTTTTTCTTACTCAACAATTTGCGCCTCTGTTACGGTTGGGCGCATCTGAAGATCAGCCATCAAAGGTAATAAATATTGCGTCTATTGATGGCCTTCGTACACCGAGACTTGAGACCTACTCTTATGTGGCGAGCAAGGCTGGATTAATAGGTATGACTGGGCTGATGGCGAAGCGGCTTATAGATGATAATATCATTGTAAACGGAATTGCACCGGGGGCATTTTCCAGTAACATGAATATCAGTGCTAGGGATGACCCTGACCGAGTTGCTTCGGTAATACCTGCTAAAAGAATTGGACGAGCAGATGATATAGCTGGGACAGCTGTGTATATGTGCTCGCGCGCAGGTGATTATCTTGTTGGCACAACGATTGCGGTGGATGGTGGCCTTGTTTATGCGAGGACTGATTAGTCTGATAAGAGTTAATATATCAGGGAGGCTGCTTCCGATTAATTACCAAAAATAACTAATTGGAGAGATAAAAAGTTTGGGAGAAAGGTCATGCAGGGAGCGATTGAGAAGCGAGGTTCGATTGGTGTTATCTGGATTGATAATCCACCGGTTAATGCTATTTCGTTTTCGGTGAGGATAGGATTGATAAATGCGATTCAGTCCGCTTCGTTGGACGATAGCATAGATGCGCTTGTGCTCGCGTGTCGGGGTAGGACTTTTATGGCTGGGGCGGATATTTCAGAGTTTGCATCAGGTATCAAACCACCGCACCTCGGGGACGTGGTTGATAAGCTTGCCGCAAGCCCCAAAATTGTGGTCGCTGCCCTTTTTGGCACTACCTTTGGAGGAGGCCTTGAGGTAGCGCTTGGGTGTAATTACCGTATTGCACTCGCCTCTGGAAAGGTCGGGCTCCCAGAAGTCAAACTTGGAATCATCCCGGGGGCGCAGGGCACACAACGGTTACCGCGACTTACGGGCGCAGAGTTCGCTTTAAAACTTATTACATCGGGAAACCCCATATCTTCAGCCGAAGCTTTGGCAGCAGGCGCGATCGATCGGATTACAGAGGAAAATATTGTCGAGGCTGCAGTAGAGTTCGCGGAAGAGCTGGTGTTATGTAAAGCCCCGCTTAGAAAGAGTCACGAGTTAGTTATTGATTCCTCAAAGTTTGATGAGGCCTACTTCAATACGTTTCGCACCTCTATAGCGCGACGCACTCGCGGAATGGATGCGCCCGAGTGTTGTATACAGGCGGTAAAGGCGGCTGTTGAACTACCATTTCTTGACGGTGTCAATCGAGAGCGCGAGCTGAGCCGAAGTTGCATTCAGAATCCTCAGTCAAAAGCTTTGCAGCATGTATTTTTTGCGGAGCGTGCCGCGACTAAGGTACCTGGATTGAAAAAGGATACCGAGCTTTCTCCCATAAATCGAGTGGGTATTATTGGGGCCGGAACGATGGGAGGCGGCATCGCAATGAACTTTGCCAACGTTGGACTTCCGGTCACAATTTTGGAGTTGGAGCAAGGAGCATTAGAAAAAGGTCTGGGAATAATACGCAAAAATTATGAGGCAAGCGCGCACAAAGGGCGCATGAGCTTTGAAATGGTAGAACAGTGTATGAGTTTGATCGGGGGCACTACTAGCTATGGGGATTTGACGGAGAGTGACCTTGTGATTGAGGCGGTATTCGAAAATCTGAGCGTAAAGAAGGAAGTTTTCTCTAAGCTAAATTCTATCGTTTCAAACGACGCTATTTTGGCGACAAATACCTCGTATCTTGATATAGACGAAATTGCGTCAGTTGTCACAAATCCGGGACGAGTGCTCGGAATGCATTTTTTCTCACCTGCCAATGTAATGCGTTTGTTAGAGATTGTTCGCGCTGAAAAAACAACTCCACAAGTCCTCGCTACGGTCTTGAAATTAGCGAAGATGATTAAAAAGGCTGGCGTCGTTGCAGGGGTTTGTTATGGCTTTATTGGTAACAGAATGTTGTCAGGATACGGCAGAGAGGCTCATAAATTGGTCTTAGAGGGGGCAAAGATGGAACAGGTTGATCGTGTTCTCTTCGATTTCGGTATGCCTATGGGTGTTATTGCTATGGCCGATATGGCAGGGATAGATATCGGATACCGTTTGCGGGAGCAGATGGATGAGAGCACCTATGACATTCCTTCTACGTATGTTGCTGACCGCTTGGTAGAGATGGGCCGCTGCGGTCAGAAGTCGGGAGGCGGTTTTTATGATTACTCCCCAGGAAATAGAACTCCAATTCCCTCCGAAGTGAGTGAAAAATTGGTTTCAGAAGCGGCGGAAAAATTTGGTATACAGCAACGTGAAGTTTATGATGATGAAATCGTGCAGAGGTGTTTTTACTCAATGTGTAATATAGGTTTCGAGCTTTTAGACGAGGGAATGGCGTTTCGTTCGGGTGACATAGACACGGTTTACATAAATGGATATGGATTTCCTGCTTGGCGAGGGGGACCCATGTATTGGGCTGAAAATAATGTTGGACTTGATCGTATGCTCGATTCAATTCGTAATTTTGCTGATAAATATGGCGAACGCTGGTGGAAACCATCGCCGTTACTGGAGCGGTTAGTTGCAGAAAAAGCTAGTTTGCGAGACATTCAAAATAAATTACAGCCGTGAAATAACAAAAAAGGTAATCGGATGTCTTTAGACCGTGAAACACTTTTTCAGCTTACTGCTACGGTTCGTCGTTTTGTCGAACAACGTTTGATACCACTCGAGCCGCAAGTTGCCGAGGAAGACAAGATTCCCGAGTCTGTGTTGGACGAAATGCGCGAACTCGGACTTTTTGGTCTTACGATTCCTTGTGAGTACGGTGGTTTAGGACTGAACACCCACGACGAGTGTAAAGTTATAATGGAGATGGGTAGGACCTCGCCTGCTTTCAGGTCTATGATTGGAACAAATAACGGGATCGGTAGTCAGGGTATTGTCATACATGGTACTGAAGAGCAAAAGCGTCGCTTTCTTCCTTTGTTGGCCTCGGGAGAGGTGATTGGATCCTTTGCATTAACGGAGCCAGATTCAGGGTCTGATGCAGCCGCCTTAAGAACAAGGGCAGTTAAGGATGGTGATGACTATCTCCTAACCGGGACAAAGCGCTGGATTACGAATGCAAACATTGCTGGACTGTTCACAGTCTTTGCCCGCACAAATGCTGAAGAGGCCGGTTCAAAAGGCGTGAGCGCATTTTTAGTGGACGCTAACTCTGAGGGTATTTCATTGGGGTTACCGTATAAAAAGATGGGCCAACAGGGGGCTCACGTTTGTGATGTGATTTTTGAGGGTTGCCGGGTCCCTCAGGAAAATATAATCGGTGGACCAGAGATGATTAACCTTGGTTTCAAGACCGCGATGAAGACACTTGATCGTGGTCGAATCCATATTTCAGCGCTTTCGGTGGGCTGTGCACGAAGGCTGATAGAGCTTTCTGTAGCTTTCGCTAAGGATAGAAAGCAATTTGGCCGTCCAATATCTGACTTCCAATTGCCGCAAGCGATGCTGGCCGAGAGCGAAACAGAATGTTATGCAGCTGAATGTATGGTGTTGGACGCAGCCCAAAAACGGGATTTGGGAGATGATGTCAGGATGCTTGCGTCCTGTTGTAAGCTATTTGCAACTGAAATGGTTGGCCGTGTTGCCGACCGCGCAGTACAAATTCATGGGGGCGCTGGTTATATGGAAGAGTACGCGGTGGCTCGTTTTTATAAAGACGTGCGCTTATTGCGTATTTATGAGGGCACCAGTGAAATCCAAAAAACGATTATAGCTCGTGAGCTTGTTAAACACACAGTTTAGAAACCAGATAACTCCGAAACGCGGTTTGTGTGGTAGCGTTGATCCCCAAACAAAAGCTGCGCAACTCGAGCGCGCTTTAAAAAGAAACCAATATCGAATTCGTCTGTCATCCCTATCCCACCATGCATCTGAACTGCCTCGTTCGTGGCCAGCGCGGCGACCTTACATGTTTTTGCTTTAGCTGAGCTTGCTAATCTTGGCGTACTCAAATTGGGGTGATCAAGTGAACGGAGAGCTTTCAAAACAATTGATTTACACAACTCGATCTCTGACCATAAAGTTGCGGCACGGTGTTGTAATGCTTGAAAGCTGCCAATGTTTACGCCAAATTGTTTTCTTTCTTTAAGGTAGCGCAGGGTTCGCTGAAAACTCTCAATTGAAATACCAAGAAGCTCAGCCGCTAGATGAGTGTTCGCGATATCTAAAATTGCAGATAAAACATTGCTTCCGTTACCCACACCGCCAAGTATTTGATGCTCTGAAAGATGCACGTTTTCAAAAATTATTGTTGACGAATTGCGGCTATCTACCATCGGTACCTTGGTTATTTCTATCCCCTTAGATGCTGTTGGCACTATAAAGAGGGTTGTACTACCGATATTCTCCTGATTATTAGAAATCTTTGCTGATACTATCAGGTTATCTGAAATATGACCGTCCACAACATAACGCTTTACTCCTGATAGTATGTATTCACTTCCATTCTTTTCCGCTCTACAATCCACAAACTCTGGGTTATGCCGTGGAGCCTCGTCTATGGCTAGAGCCAAGAAAAGTTCCCCAGCTGCAATTAGAGGAAGCAGATCTTTCTTTTGTTGCTCAGTACCAGAGTATTCAATTGCAGAGACCCCGAGTATAGATGATGCGAACAGAGGAGAACTGGCCAAATAGCTACCAGCTTGCTCACTGATCTGCCCCATGGCTACGTGCGAAAAACCAAGACCCCCGTAGTCCTCGGGAACTAAGACGGCAGGCCAGCCTAGGTCGACCATTTGGCTCCAAAGAGCATCTGAATAGCCTCGGGAGCAATTATTGTCGCGCAGTTTTCTATGCAAGCTGGGGCCTGCATGAGTGCTTAAAAATTCTTTTGCGGAATCCTTAACCATGGACTCCTCTTGATTTAGTAATAGTTCCATCTCTACCCTAGTCCAAGTATTCTTTTGGAAATGATGTTTAGCTGGATCTCAGAGGTGCCCCCCTCGATGGAATTGCCTTTTGACCGGAGCCAAGGCCGTGCGATTGAATTTTCTCCCCATCCGAGCGCTGCACCGCCATGAATACTCATTTCAAGTTCATGCCTACGTTTGTTTAGTTCAGTACCATAATATTTTAGCATCGCTGATGTATTTCCGACTCCAAAGGACTCAATTTCTAAATTAACACGCTCCATTGTAAGCTGATGGCATTCATAATCGATTTCCCATTCTGCTATTTCGGTTCTAAGACCTGAATCGGATAGCTGGCCGTCGCGTAAACCTACTGAATTTACAGCCTCTTCAGATAGGGTGTGTCTTCTAGCCACATTCCCTATATCACCGATGTTCTGACGTTCATGAGTCAGAAGATACTTTGCTATGGTCCATCCTTTGTTAATTTCTCCGACAACCTGACTTTTTTCAACTCTGACGTTATCAAGATATGTTTCACAGAATGGTGATGCGCCGGAAATAAGTTTGATTGGCCGTACGGTAACGCCGGCACTCTCCATATCAAATAACACCAAACTAATTCCAGAGTGTTTGCCAGAGTCGAAGTCAGTCCTTACCAAGCAGAACATCCAGTCAGATTTGTCGGCACTAGATGTCCAAACTTTCTGTCCATTTAAAACAAAGTGATCGCCAAAATCTTCCGCCCTAGTTTGCAGCCCTGCCAAATCAGATCCAGAATTTGGTTCGCTGTAACCCTGACACCAGCGAATTTCTCCACGGATCATCTTTGGTAGATGCTGACGTTTGAGTTCTTCGGAGCCAAATTCAAGTATCGCCGGTCCTATCATTGATAGACCCATGCTACTAAATATTGGGCTTCTGGCTTTGATGGCTGAGAGCTCTTCTTTGAGAACCTGCTCCTGTTCTTTTGTAAGACCGCCACCTCCATATTCACGTGGCCACGTGGGTGCGATCCAACCTTTCGAAATCATACTTTGAACCCAAGCTCTTTGATCATTACTAAAGTATGAGCTTCTGCGCCCCCCACAGTATTTTTCTTTCTCCTGAACCACAGGTGTTCGCATGCTTTGAGGGCAATGGTCCTCAAGCCACTTGCGAGTTTCGAGCCTAAAGTCATTAAGGTCTTGCACTGCATGTTACCTCATTATCATGTTATTCGATTATACGACGTTTTTGGCTGTGAATATTTTTCTTAGGCCGTATCGACATCTGTGTTCGATATTATCCCCCAAAAAATTAATTTTCCAACCGATTCGTACCAATTTTTTAATGTTACCGCAAGCTATTGCTAAAACTCCTCAACTCATTGAGCACTTCATCATCAATAAGCCGCGCTTGTCCTAGAATATCCGCAATATTGTCATTGGGAGGTTTTGTGATAACTAACCTGCCGCCATGCACACCTAGGAGTTCTCGTGTCTTTGTACTAAGTAATGGTGCGCCAGAGAACCCTGGTCCAATAGCACAGTTGTGTATTAGAAGAGATGGATCCTCAATATGGTATGAACGTATTATTCGACAATCTTCAATTGCCCTAATCTTGCCTGCTTGCTTGTCGTAAGCAAGCATTGTTAAGGTAAGGTTTCTTTTGGAGTTTTTTAATGATTCATGGAATGTTCGTCGCAGTTTCAGAGTAGGCGCATAAAGTTTGCGACTAAGCGAAGCAAAAACCCAGTCTCTTCTCATACCCTTAAATTCATCGCTATCTTGCAACATTTCCTTCGGCGTGGATATTTTTGAGATGAGGTAATTTTGAAAACGCGTGTTAGAGGCTCTATATGAGCAATTTCTATAGGCCGAGCGGGTTGTTAGATCAAAAAGTACGTGTGCGGCAGTCATTATAACGGAGTGTTCTTTTCTTTCATGCTGCACATGCGACGCGGTGCCACGGATTGCTCCATCACAAAATATTGTTCCAACTGCTTCTAGTAAGGTATTTGTTTGATTTTGATTAGCCCAGGTTGCGGGAGTATATATCATGACTACTACAGCAAGGGTTAATCGTCTGACTAGTTTATTTGTCATTTTTCAAATCCAAACTTTGTCAGAGGCTTAGCTAAAAAAATATCTCTACTAGGAGTAACAGAAAAGCAGAGTAGGGTTATCGTTGCTAGCAGTTTTTTCATGATTGCCATCTGTTTATATTTTTAAGTATCCAAAATCCCAACCAAGTGGTGAAAATTGACTTAAGTGTTTGATGTATGATGATCGGTAAAGAAAACAACCAGTCCAAGAAAGCGTTCCAGAACCATGTGTATAACCACTCAAAAATCGGAAGGAAAAAGCCAACGTAGTTCCTGATAAATTCGATATTTGTTAACGATAAAATACTATAGTCTGTCAGGGCAACAATTCCCAAGCCCCATAAGACGATCGCTATTTGCAGAGGAGTCGTCCAAATGCAGATATAAGCAAACACTCTTATAAGCGAAATCAATCTCACACCCATAATTAGAAGATACTACTTATAGCTTCGTTAATCCAATCCGCCAAATACAGTTGTTGAACTAGATTACTACACTAAGTGTAGGTAAAACTCCCAGCTCCAGCTCTACCCTAGCCTGATAAAAATACTTTTGAACTCTCGCTCCTTGTCAATTAAGATTATTCTTCATATAAATTCTCAAAAGGGGAAAGTAATGTCTGAAAAAATTGATGATTTTAAAATGGTTCATATCTCTAATGTGTATTCGCGTAATTCTGATGGGCAACTAGTTACACAAGTAAACGTAAAGACTGAGGCTGATATGGCCGTTTATGGGGAGGTTTGGGCTACCCTTACTTTTCTACAAAATTATGAAACGCCAGATGCCGAAAGTGGAGAAGTTACCTTTGCCGGTGAAGCGTTTAATCCTGACGGTACAAAAACAATCGGCTTTCAAGAGGGTACATGGAAGAAAGTTGGGAAACATGCGGTTGAACTTGAAATGTCTGGGAAAGACAGTCGCGAGGGTGCCTTAAAGACTATAAGTAAAATATCTTTAGAAACTTTAGTCTGGGAGGGTAGCGTCTATCGCTTATAAATTTGGTCTGCTACTAATTTAGTAATTATTGCCAAACCAACAGGTAGCATTATCCTGGTAAGGGCACCCAAAATTATTATTTCTGAGTGCCCTTGGTTTTTTTATGCTATTGAAGAAGACTGCCGGCGGGCCAAGCTGGACCAGAACGCATTTGGTCAAGTGGACGCAGTCCTTGATAAACAAATTTTTGAATGCGCTTTCCCTCATAGGTTTCTGTCGTGTAGAAGTTGCCCTGCCCATCGGTAACGATGCTATGAGTGCCGTAGAATAAGCCGGATTGACGACCACCTTCGCCAATAACGTACATAACCTCTAGCGTATCCCGATGCACGACATGAACTTTCATATTCGATCCATCCGCCACATAAATGAATTCTTGATCATCATCCTGAGAAAAAGCAATAT
>CAJWGQ010000108.1 GCA_913041025.1 uncultured Gammaproteobacteria bacterium
GAACATTAGGAACCCAATAATTGGAGTCGTATAGATCAGAGTAATCATCCTGAAGACGATCGACAGCAATCATGGGAACGTAAGCTCCCTCGTCTTCCGCCGTGGCTGGTCGCTTATAGTTACTTTGACCCGGTATCGCTTTTGGAAGCGGCCGAGGTGTTAGGCCTAATGCCTGACAGAAAGTATCAACAACGCAAACTGAACTGACCAAGCCAGCTATTTCGACATACTCGACATCCCCCACGCCTTCAGCGCGCAGGTTCTCAACCCATGCTCTTGAAATACGACCAGGATCGTTTACGAGCCTGTGTATTAGGTCTAGCCGAGCCTTTGGGAAGCTCGGATCGACACTATCATGCTCACCCAGAGCAGGTGATAAGCCCAGTGATCTTTTGTTTTCGATACAGAATCTGCAGTCTCGGGCAGCCCGGACCTCCCTGACCACGGCGATTCGCTCCTCTCCAGACAAGATCGCGCCAGGCTTGGCCAACTCATCCCAAACCCGATCATGCGAATCGATTATGTTTTTTCGAATTTCCATAATGAACTTCATGAATTGTGTTTTTACTCGCAAAGAGTAACAGATAATAGTCTCCCCTTCAGATAGCAACATCAGACAGAAAAAAAGGAGACCATCGGGACTCTCGTTTTCGCTTACCAGCTTGCAATTCCATCCATCTCGACTATCGTCATAACAAAGGACATGGGGGGCACATGGCAAGACATTCTTTCGCACTGGGGTTTGCGTTCTTACTCGGTTATTTCTGTAACGATTTAACAAATTTCGGGGAAATCATTCCGAAAGCCTATGCAGACCTCACCGGCATAGACTATTACGAGCTGCGAGGCGACAGGGATTTCAAGCAGGCCGTCGAATACGTTGTGGAAAACTGCGGCGTAGAAGGTACCGGCTACGTGGAAGGGGATAGGCTGTACGGGTTCGAAGGCGATATACGTTGCTAAATAGTATAAAAACACAACCAATCCCTTAGTGTTGACCCCAATTCGTCCCTTTGTCATTTAGGTTGGCTTTACGAGAAACGATTTGAAAAACTGGGCATCAATATGGTCAGAGACAAACCCCTTAAAGGGTTAAGGGTTGCCGACTTTTCGATGGTCTATGCGGGACCCATCTGCGCTCGCATGCTCAGCGATAACGGGGCGGAGGTCACAAAAATCGAACCGCTTGGAATCGGGGATACTATACGCGCGAATAATAGAATCTTTTCTCATTTCAACGCTGGAAAGAAAAGCATTCAGATAGATCTTAGTAAAGAACAAGGACAGGAAATAGCTTTAAAGATTGTCGAGCAGTCTGACGTCCTTATTGAGAATTACCGACCGGGGATCATGACTCGATTTAGCCTGGATTATGAGACTCTCAAGGTACAACACCCCAAGCTAATCTATTGCTCTATTTCCGGTTTCGGCCAAACCGGACCAGATTCACAACGTGCTGCCTATGCGCCTATAGCGCATGCAGCGAGCGGTTATGACGTATCCCACATGCGAGCACAGCTTGAGGACAATCCAAGGCCGCAGGCGTCAGGCATAATGATCGCTGATATGCTGACCGGAGCCTACGCTTATGGCGCTATCCAAACCGCTCTACTAGGCCAGATGAAATCTGGAGTTGGGGACTTTATCGATGTAACGATGCTCGAATCTAGTATGATGCTCATTCCCAGCCAACAGCAAAGCGCACAAAGACTCGACCCGCCGAGAATCGGAGGGTTCCAGCCGATCGTCACAAAAGACGGATACCTGATGATCTGCATTGTGTCGGACAAAAACCTAAGGGGTTTGTGCAAAGCGATAAACCGGCCTGACATCCTTGAAGATGAGCGCTTTATGAGAGGCAAACGACTTCTAAACATGAAAGAGTTCATCACCGAGGTTGAACTGTGGTCCTCCCAGCGAGCTCTCATAGAGTGCGAAAAAATTTTAAATAGCCAAGGGGTCCCCTATTCGCGTTATAGGCCACCCGAGGATCTCTTTACTGATCCTCAACTCACGCATCGAGATGCCTTCCAGAAAATGCAGGACGAAGATGGCGATTACTGGATACAGAACCCCCCTTTTCAGTTCGATTCCTTTAGTAACTCTACTTCTTCTTCATTTCCTAAATCTGGAGAACACACAAACGAAATTCTTGAGCATTCTCTGCATTTTACAAGGAAACAGATAGAGCAATTCCACGAAGATCAGGTAGTCGGATCTTCTCAAAAATAACGAAAGTCTTTTCTCTTTCGACTTTAAAAAACCCTCCTCAACCCATCAATTTTTTATACAGGCAAGTTCATTTGGCACCTCGCCCCTCGCCCTCTCTTTGCAACCTCTGCAAGGTAAAATGATCCTCTGACAAAAGATCAACATCTGCGGGACTTAGACGACCCACATGCCGGTACTCCCCGCTCGCTAAAATATTTCTAAGCGATTGAAGCGAACCACGCGGGTCTCCTGCTCTCCCCGTTCCCTTGTTCCCAAAACCCTCCACATTCCCTAAACCACCAGTGGCCTGAAGACCAAGCCTTTGAAGCAGTTTAGGGCTCGCATTTTCGAGCACTTCTGGCTTTGTAGACAATGAGAAATTCTCCTGACTGCGTATCCAAGGTTTCATGCTGGGCTGGACCATCACATAACGCCAGTCGTCTCCCTTGTTTATGCTTGTTCCATGGAGCATACGGCCGTCAAACATAAGGACCGTACCTGCAGGGGCCTCAACATGAATCGTCGGGGGCAGCTTGCCTACCTTGTTACCGCTCCCGACTTCTGGAATGGTCCTGTGTGAGCCAGGAACAATCAAAGTGCCATTTCGCTCATCGACGTCTTCAAGTATGTACATGGTAGTAACATCGACTGGAGCTTCAGGAGTCTGGAAAGGGTTAATAGCACCCTGATCCTGGTGAAGGGCCATGGGAAGACATCCAGGATAAGAAATGTTGGCTGTGAAACTGAAAACACACCATCCTTTGCGAAGTGTATCATCCAAAATCTGCTCAATGACCGGTCCGCCCTGAACTACCTCGGGGTCATGCTCAAGAAACTTTGGAAACTCCTCGCCTTTATTAATGAGACTACAGATAAGCTGAAAAGAACCAGAAAGGTAATCGATGCCAGCTATTCGCTCGGCCTCCGCCTGTTCAACCAGGCGTTGCCTTGTTCGCGTGTATTGATCTCTAGAAAGACCATCTTCCACTAAACAAAAACCCCATTCGAAGAGATCAAGGCGCAGCTGATTCAGATCCTTAGTAGGCTCAGGTAACTTATGATCTTTCCAGTAAGGATGCTTACGCGCCACTGTCGTTTCGTAAAAACGACCCTCACCCCAGACCACCTCCTCCTGATTTAGCGGTGCCTTCATCCACGGATTCGACTCAACAATCGAGTCCACGGGCTGTCGGCTAGCTAAAAACGTTTGATAAGGACGAAAGGCTCCAGGACCTGACGCTTCTTCAACCGCTTCCTGAGTAAACTCAATGGGAACTGGCATTTTCCCCTCCTCTCAAATAAAAAAACCAATCGGCAATTTGTTATTTTTCATAAGTCCACGAAAACAGTTTAGCCGGGAAATTAATCAAGAGTACAGCTCACCTCCAACTCGAAACAATAAAAAAGTACAGGGACAATCACCTGTAAACAGCCATCGACTGAAAGAAAATTCAAAATCAATAAGCGAATTGATCAACCCGACAGGCTGCTTGGCTCAACCCTTTACCTCTCACAATAGTGGGATCTAGCCATCGATTAGTCGCTTCTAGCAACCAGTCCATACTGAGATTGTGCTGGGGAAGATTCGATACAGGAAGCCAGACACCCTCATACCCGACCGGGAAACCATTGTCGTTAAAACTATACCCATAAACGCGAGCAAGCCCTTCGCCCTCTACATAATCTCCAATGTAGGACAACCAGGGGGTCTGAATCTTTACCTGCTCCCGAAGATACTGCTGACACGGACCAATATAGTTACCCAGATCCCAATCAGGTATTACTCTTTCGTCAAATGCTGTCCCCCCGGGCAACCCAAGCCGGTCACCACTCCGCACTAAAAATATCTCCATCTCATCCTTTTCTCGAGTAAGGATCGCTCTCGTTGTCTTTACCTCTAAAGCACTGTGAGCCGGGATAAGTTTTCGGTTCTTCTCTTGCAAAGTATTTGCTACATCATCGTGAAATAAATAATAACCAGTAGCAGGAGGACATGATGACGCCGCATATTTGTTAAAGAGCCCTACCCGATGCTGACTAGACCGGTTTGGGTCTGCTCGATGCCAAAGGTGCATGTTCATCAAAAGAAGATCCCCTCTTTCGAGCCCCGGATCAATGAATTCATCCGGTCCTGGTTTAACAGCGGGGTCAACCTCGAGACAAGGACCCGAGCCCTCATGTACTCGTTCAGCTCTATGAGAACCGGGCGCCAAATACAAAGGACCGGTGTATTGATCAAAATCGCAGAACGGGACGATTGTAAAAATCCAGCGCATAGAACTGCCCACAGGCCGCCACCTTTTATAGTCATGATGGGCCGGCAAGCCAGATCCTTCGGGGGTCCGATCGTAGATCACGTAAGCTGTTAACACGGGATCTTCCTCCAGCAAATCTCGGGCAGCATCGACAATCACTTCGTTCTCAATGATGAACCCCAAATCGGGGTCTCTGGGTGATTGAGTGGCTAACGTATATCTACCCGGCGCTGGGTATATAGGAGCGTTCGGATCCAGCGTTCCATCAAGCGGAGGATTATTGGCTACGCCTCTCTCAAGACGTTTAATGTCGTCTTCGTCAATGACGCCTTTCAAGACCAGGAACCCTTCTTTTTCAAATCGGTCAATTTGTATCTGAGTGAGCATCTAAGTCAGCCAAAATTTTTACCAATCACTTAATCCTACACCCATAATTAACTGAAGTTACAATCTGAGTTTGTTCCCCTTTCAACAAATCTCTGCTTTGCTTATATTTAATCAATTCAATAAAAAAAGAGACGCGATTTAGACAATGAGTGCCTACATCATCGCAAAGATCCAAATCAAAGATCGCGAAATTTATGCAAAGTATGGGGAAGGCTTTATGCCAATATTTGAAAAGCACGGAGGGGAGCTTTTGAGCGTCGACGAGACGCCAACAGTCCTCGAGGGTTCTTGGCCAGAGACACGAACTGTGATCGCAAGATTCAAAGATAGGGAGGCCGCTCTAAAATGGTATCAATCAGAAGAGTATCAAGAGCTCGTTCAATATCGCTTACAAGCGTCGACAGCAGACGTCATCATTACCCAGGGAATCTAAAAAAATATCATCTCTTATTCTCTTGAAGAAGTAACGGCGGTTCCAGAGAAGGAACCGCCAAACGCAATTATCTCCAGGGCCTATTAGGTTTATTAATAATATTAACATTAAAAATATTTCGGTCAGCGCAATCGGCGTAGGCCTGAATATACTCCCTGCGTATCATCCCCAAATCACCATTAGCCTCACTATTAAGAGAGGACATTAGTGAGCCCAAACTTGTGTACCAGAGCATATTCGCAAAATCTGCACGATCAGTGCCATTGGCTACCGAAGGAACACCAGCCATCGGCCAAACAACATTCCACAAATAATCTGCATCACCCGCCTCTGACAAGGACGCAAAGTAAGCATGCCTACTAAGCAGGGATTGCATTTCCACACCTTCTCTTCGATTACAAAATTCCACAGAGAGATAATTGGTCTCGTCCAATGTTGATTCTTCGACTAACGGATACTTTAGTTTGCTTCCATAGATCGCCACCTTACAGTCTGCGACTGAGTCAATGGCTTTCTGACTGGGACCCCCCGTCGATTCGTACTCTTTTAATACTTCAGCCATGTAGTCGAAAGGTGCAAAATTCAACCAGTAAAAATCGTAATTATCACGTATATCAAACATTGGGGTCAGTTCGGCGGTCCACCCATTGTAATTTGTTTCTTTCTTCCACTTTCTCCAGGTAGAAAGAGCTTTGTTCACAGAGGCCATGTCCTTTCCCTCTTTCAAGGAGCAATAGTGAACCTGCATGGCAACGGCCGGATTTGAATCGCTTGCATGATCATCGGCAACCGTGTTCGCAGTAATCATCCATAAGGTGGATATCAGAACCGATTTCAAAAATATGTTCATCGTCAATTATTCTCCATTTAATTATTTTTTTTTCGAAGCCCCTTGAGCCCCAACCACCCGTAGGCGAGCAACAAAATCTATTCGCAAACAGCCAGGTTAGGACTTCGGTTGCCTAGAACTACGCTAAAACAAGTCCCAAGTAAACCGTTCTCAAATTGTTATTCGCTCCTTTTATCATGATAGTCTCCGAATCAAGCCTCATAACAAGGCTTCTTTGCAAACAACAAAAACAAACGGAAGAACGCAGTAATGATCAAAAAATTTCTTAACCTAATTGTTGGCTCGACCATCGTCTTTTTCAGCAGCTTTTCGCTTGCAGATGACCATACCCAAAACTACTTCGTTGAGACAATTCCGATGAGCTTAATTGGCGAATCGAATCTGGAGGATTTACTCAATACGGGAAAACCCTTTAGGAGTTGGATGGAAAATGGTGGAACAAACTACAGCGTCTACCTAATGGTTCCCTGGGCCGTAGATAAATCTGCAGCAGGCTCGCAAACTGACTGGGACGTCATCTGGGCAGGCTTTTCACCAACAGTGCAAGACTACTCAAAAACCATGGAGTACTACTTAAACAACGGAGACGAGATCGATTCGATCTACAACGGAATGAGATCTTTTGATACAAGGTCGATGGCCATGGGTAGAACTATTTTTCAAGGAACTGAGCCTTCTGGAGAAACCGGCGTCGCGCTATTCAGGACCTGTTCTCTCAACAAGAACAAATCCATAGAAAATGCTGAAAGCGCGATGAAAGGAATGGCGTCGGCACTCAAAAGTGCGGGGTCACAAGGAAGTTCTCATATCTGGATGCCAGGACCAGGATCGACTCAGGCACAACAGGGTACCTTTCTTTCGGTGCGCACATTCCCTTCAATCAGTGCCTGGTCAGAGTCTTTCGCCGCCTATGGAAATGGGGACTTCTCAAAGGAAGAGCGGGCCGCAAGAGCCACTTCAGACTGTTCTCCTATGAGAATGTATCTAACCTATCCTCACTACATAGTAACTGCTAATTAGGAAATCCTAAGAATTAGCCTCAATCATCGCCTCGAGTCTAGAGGCAGATGATTGAGGCCTCTCCATACACCGAACTCAATACACGCTCTAAATACGGATTCCACTGATCCCCACAGGAGCACTTTCACCACCCTTGCGAGCTGACCCTACGATCTCCCGCAAAGTGTAAGGAGCAGAAAGCTCATCCTTCGTAGAATTTGGGCCCAATTCTCCGACTCGATGGTATTCGCCACGATCGGCGGCGAGCCTAAACTCAACAATCGACCCTGCGAGTTCGCCTGGAAGTCCTCTAGCGCCAAAACCGTGGCCCTCATTCGTCTGTCCGCCAGTGGTCGCTTGATAACCCATTCGATGCAGTAGTTTTTCACTGGCTCTTTCAAGAACCTCAGGTCGTACTGACAACATCCAGTTTTCCTGCTGGCGCATCCACGACTTTTGCATCCCATTCAACATGACGATCCGAGGCTCATCCGTGTGATTTATCCCGGTACCATGAAGGAGACGACCATCCGTGATCACCATCGTCCCAGCCTCAGCATCGACATTGATTGCTGGAGGAAGCTTACCAACGGGTCTTCTGTCTCGCACCGCATCAGATAACGTTATGTGGCTACCTGGGATGACCAGAGTACCGCCATTTTTCTCATCGATGTCGGAAATAGCAGTCAACACGTTTACGGACATGGGGCTGCGGGAATCGGGATCATTCCCTTGATCCTGGTGTAGTGCTTGAGGTACGCCACCTTTAAGTGAGATAGCTCCGATCAGAGAAGTGGAAATCCACCCCGGACCCAGAGCCTCGGTGACTAACTGTTCGATAAGAGGACCGCCCTGAACCTGACTTGGATGCTGCTCAATGAGTAACTCAAAACAGCGCCCTTTGTTAACGCAGCAATTTATGTTCTGCCCGCTCGGAGTCTTTTGAGCAATGCCGGCAAGCCTCTCTCCCTCCGCCTGTTCGAGAACCCGATGTCTAACAATTCTGACTTGCTCTTCAGAGAGCGCTTCCTCGACTTTGCAGTATCCCCAACGAAGCATGTCTTTTCTTAGCTGGACAATATCTTTAGTGGGCCGCGGTAAGTCCTGATCCCGCCAATAGGAGTGCTTCGCGCCGCTGGTTGTGTCGTAGTAAGAACCGGGCCTAAATTCCCAATTACCCCAGTCTTTGCCTCGACAGGGCGGGACAAAATAGATTTCAGGATTATTCTCAAGTACTGATTTCATTGGTTCCTGAGAACTAATCTCTTCTCGGTACATCTGATCAGCCGGTCCTGACATTGCCTTGATATTTTCAGGATTAAATTCTTCTGGAATAAAGTTCATGTTTTTAACCTCCCTCCTTATAACCGAATCTTAATTATGTCTCTCGCATTTTTCATTACAACCGCATGTAAACAGATTTATAAATTGATTAAGCTTTCTATTGTTGAGGATCTAGGCGCAAGATGTTGCGCTGCGGCGGAAAGCCCATCAAAAACCTCACCACGAAAGGCAATGGAAACGCCTCTGCAACCGCCTCAAACTCTCGCCCAGCAATAGGAACTGCCAAGTAGTCACTCTTAGAATCATTTAACTCGACAACGATATTCGGATCTTTGATCGCTTGGTGATACCAAGCCCTGGGCCAATGATGAGCTGACACATAAATTGATTGATCAACCATTACATAGGTAATTCTGCGAGGGTCAGGGTGTCCTGCAGAGTCTGTAGTCGTCATAACCAGATTCTTCAGTCTCTCTGACTCAATGGTAGGCTGAAAAACACCCAAAAAAACCGCCTCAAAGAGAAACACCAATGAAACGTAACCAACAAATAAATATCCAACCACTTTCAACAATTTCACGTATCAATCCTCACTAATCCAAGCATGACCCCTCAACCGACTAATTCTTTCAAAATAAAAACGGAATATTTTACTTTAATGAATAATCGATTCCCTCAGCAGATACAGACTAACGAAATATTTCCTGACAAACCTAACAAGTAACCAACCCGATATCAAAATACGAACTCCAACAAAAATCCTAAACAGATTGATTTCAACCTAGGTCGCCTATTCACTTTTTAATCGGTAAGCTGTGGAGACGAATAAGGGAGAAAACCACATGACAGACCTTTTGATCAAAAATGCCAAAATTATCGATGGCACAGGAGCGCCTTCCTTCATTGGCAACATAGCGATAGAAAACGATGTCATTACAGCCGTCACGACAGGTGAACAAGATTCAAACGAAGCCAAGCTTACTATCGACGCGAAAGGCGATTTGGTAACCCCAGGGTTTGTTGATATACACACTCACTACGATGGCCAGGTTTGCTGGGACAAGCTGGTTACACCCAGCAGCTGGCATGGAGTAACGACCA
>CAJWGQ010000109.1 GCA_913041025.1 uncultured Gammaproteobacteria bacterium
ATTCATAATCAGGTGGTAGATGCCTTAACAAGTTATTGGAATTTTCTTTGGATTTAGTTTGAGAGAATGGCTCTAAAACACTTTTTAAAATTTTGGGAGATTTGACGATAGAAACATCTGCCAAATATTTCGCAAGCCCGGAGATCGACACTTCTGGTTTGCGTGTATAACTCACAAACATGGTTTGGCGTGCCCTTGTAAGAGCAACGTATAACACTCTCTCGTCTTCATTTTCTGATTTTTTTTTGGCTTGGTAGTTTATCCAACTATAAATGGGATCGCCTTTAGCTCCTACAAGGAGTCCTTTTCTTTCGAGGCTCCATTGGAGAATTGGGCTCTCTTGTACCCTTGTGCGTCTATCTAAAAATGGGACGACTACATGATCGAACTCTAAGCCCTTGGCCTTGTGGATTGTCATGATTTGAATGTTAGAATCCTCAGACTTGGGAGGACTATAGAGATTAGACAGAGATTCTTTTAATTGCTCTAAGTCATAAGCAAGCTCGCCCAGTTCCTCGATGAAATCAAAAAAGGCAATGGCGATATTGAGGCCTTCTTGCCCGTAAGCGTCGACTCCTCCGAGTCGCACCCAAAACCCTTCTAATACTTCTCTGAGAGAGAATTCATGCTTGTTTGTATTTGCCCAAAGATATGCATCATGCAGGCGGCTTAGTCGAAGTTCGTGCAGCTTGTTGGACTTAATATAGTCCCAGGGATCTGATTGTTGCGCGACCATCTCAAGTTCTATTAAGGTTAGCCCTATCAAGGGGCTTCTCAGGATAATGAACCAGGCTAACCTTGCGTCTGTTGAAAAAAGTGTTTGGTAAAGAGCCAATAGATCCTTGGTGAGAGGCTCTTCCTGTAGCGAATAGATGTCGTTTGCCTGCCAACCTATATTGTGCGAGTCAATAGCCTCTATTAAAGGTTTTAGGTGGGTCCTGGATCTACACAATATGCCAATTGAATCCCCGGTATCTTTGAGATTTAAGAGATATTTCACGATCGATGTGATTTCATTCTCAAGTGATTCAAATTCAAAGCACTCAACCTCAGCCTTATCTGACTTGGGTAGAACAGGAGTTGACGGGGTTTGTTTCGTTTCACTGAGAATTTGATTCTCTTGGTTTGCTTCTTCAACAGAGAACAAAGTATTTATCCACTCCACTAGTTTAGGATCGGATCGAAAGTTGGCTTTAAGCGATAGGTTCTCAACCGGTAGCTGGGCTAAACCATTTTCTTTGATCTCATTGAATACTCTGATGTCTGCATCTCTGAAGGAATAAATTGATTGCATGGGGTCACCCACAGCAAAAAATGAATGCCCATCGTTATCGCTCCAGCTTTCGGTCAGCTGATTGAAAAATTTCATTTGGCTTCTAGAGGTGTCTTGGAACTCATCGACGAGAATGTGTTGAATTCTGTAGCCTAATGACAAGGCCAGTTCCGAAGGGCTCTCTTCGCTGCCGAGACTTGATTGGGCTTGCATGGCAATCGCGGTGAAATCGATTTCTCTTCGTTCTTTAAAAACGAACTCTAGTTCTGTCGCGGCGATGGCGATACAGATACAACAGTCGGTGATGCTTTGAATATCCTTCAGTTCGATGTTTTCAGGAAGGTGTTGGATCGCTACAAAGTCGGCTAAGAGTTGCCTTTCACTTAGTTCCTCAACCCAAACTAAAAGCCTTGATTTAAGTTCTTTGCTTGAGAACGCCTCGTGTTCTTTTACCGTCAAACGTTTTCTGAAAGCGCCTGCTTTTGTGAGCAATGCGTGAGTAATTATGGGAATTGATTGTGTTAAAGGTATTTCAGGCTCGACCATCTTTATTAAGGCTTCGTCAGCTTTTGTAAGTTTCTGGGCCAGATTCTTAATTGTGTCCTGGCATATTGACTCGCCTAATACATTGAAAAGCCGAACCAGATTTTCGGGTTCAAAGGATTCATTGATGACTAGCTGAGTGATCTCCAACCACTGATCTCTTTTACTCAGCATGTCAATAATCATCCTGCATGCTCGCTCATAATCATTTGAACAAAATTCAAGAAAACCCATTAAAGCGGGTGAAACAGGGGTCTCTTCATATAATCGGTTCACCGTTCTTTCAGCGGCTAGTCGATACAGTACCCAAGGAGATTGGCTTATTGAGTAGCCTCGATAATTGTTTGCTCCAAAACCATTATTGGTTACTTCGTTTGCAAATGAGTCAATTGTTTGTATTTTCAGGCGATTAGGATTGTTGAGTATTTCCCATTTTCTAACTTCATCACTATTGCGAGCTCGCATTGCAGAAGGGTCCTTTGTATTCAAAAGTTCCAATACCCGAGCTTTCATTTCGTTAGCAGCTTTTTTGGTGAATGTTATGGCAAGTATTTCTTCGGGGTCAGAGACATAGGAAAGAAGTTCTACATAGCGCGTCGCAAGCAGCGTGGTTTTACCTGAACCAGCAGGTGCTTGAACGATGAATGATTTTGCAGGATCAAGTGCAATTGATCTTTCCTTTTGGTCGGGAATGATGAGCTCAGCTGCCATAACGACTATCGAATTCTGCAAAAGCCAGATAGATGGCAGTTTGCGCAATACCCTTGAGTTGGTGATATGTCTGCTTTACCCAGTACAAAATCTTGAGCGATTTGTTCCAGCTGGATTGACCATTTTTCACGTTCACTGTCGAGTGTAATGCCAGGTAACGATTTTAATTTGGCATCCAAGCTATCGTTATTCGAAAACCCAGTTACTTTTGGCTTTTCTACATCCAGTTGAGCAAAAAAAGTCCCTTTGAGCTCACTGATGGCAAGCGCATAGGCAGCCAGTTGCGGTTCTTTCAAATTATCTGATCTAGCCTGCGAGAGGTTTACTTTACCCGTTTTGTAGTCGACCAGAATCAGGTCTTCGCCGACTAGGTCAATGCGGTCAGCTCTTAGGTTGAACTCAATTCCAGCGAGTTCAAGGCGAAAAGGTTTTTCCAAGCTGATCACTTGGAAAGGTTGTCTGCTGGCTTCGAAAGCAATCCATGTTTTTATCAAATTTGAAATTCTGTGAATCTCGCTGTCTTTGTAGAGATTGGGAGCCTGTTTAAAGTATCGCTCTACCATTAGTTTTGTCAGTGCTTTAGTTTCCTCGTCCGATATGGATTCGATGGATTGTTTCGAATAGCTTTTCGCGAAAAGTCTTGCAAGCACTTCATGCACAACGATCCCCTTTTCCAAGGGGCCAGGGAATTCGCTAGCTGCTTCCGAGGCCTCTAAACCTAGTCTATTGATTGCAAAACTCTTGAAACCGCAATTGATTTGATCCTTTAACATGCGCGTTCCCCCTCTAACAGATGTCTTTGGATAGTTGCTTCCTCTATTGTCTAGATTGGCAATCAAGTCTGTTCTTTGGGGTTGGAAGTCAGGGTTTAGATTAGGGAGGCTTAGCTCTGTTAAGGTTTCGGGGATTTCCAGAATTAATGGACTGGCCGCTATCGTCGCATCGCCTTTCCGACAAGAATAGCTGAAAACGATGTTTGATGATTGTTCACTCCAGCTCTTTAAGAGATTTTGGGAAAAACGTAATTCTTCCCGCTGAGTCGCTCGAGGCATTCTATACTGTGATTTTGTGCCCTGTGGTAAGAACACATTTGCACTGTAGCGTGATGGAAAATTTTCTGAATCCATCCCACAAATCCACAAATCGGTGAAATGCAAGCCTAGTGATTCGATTAATCCTAAAACTTGAATGTCTTGTGCTTTTCTCTCTGGCGCGTGTGTGATGGTGTTTAGATAAGAATCGATTAGCTCAAGGCTCTCTTCTAGGGATAACTGCTCGTTGCTTTCTACATCTTTTAGAAAAAGCAGCTCCTGTTTTATCGCTTGATGAGCTTGGTAACCGAATGTTTGAAGGCTATCGATAACTGGCCAACCAATGTCGTTGAGATGGGTTAGCAGATCTTCGATCCAGGTTTTTAATAATTTGGGGTGCGTGTTGAGCTTTGCTTTTTTATTGGGATTTGGCGATTTGTCATCAGTTAGATGTTTGGTGTCGTTAACTGGATTACTGATATTTTTCGAAAGTGACATTGCTGTACCGAATTTTTCAATGATTTTATTGGTGTCAAAGAAACTGGAGGTAGCAAGGGTTTCGTATTCGTCTGGTTTGAGATCCCGATAATAAGAGCGAAGGTAGGTTAGTGCATGCTTCCAGAGTGAATGTTTGTTTAATGGCTGACCAGAAGAAACATTAAATTGTTCGGTGTGGCTCCCCTGAAAGGGGTTAAAGGCCACAGCAATTTGTCTAGACACTTGGCTGTAATGTGTTGATAGGTTCGGGACTACAATGCCTATTGTAGAGTCCGGTTTTGTCATTTTTATCTCGGTTGCCCATTTGACGGCCCCCGCCAATTCTTGGTTTAAGCTGTCGTATTTGAGAAGGGATGTTTTTGGTGAGGCGTGTTTTATCTCTGCATTAATCTTCGTTGCTTGCGGAAGTTCTTTAATTAAGTTCTCAGATTTGACCAGGATGATTGAAGAGTTTGTTGAGAAGTTCTCGAGATATCGTTTTTCAGAGGGCGTTAAATGTTCAAATTGGTATAACAGTAATCGGTCTGCTTTGAGCTCACTATTTGCGAGGTATGTCGCCAATTGGCTCTCGAGGATGTGATCTGTTGATTTTTTAACGGGCAATGATTCATACCAACTCATCAGCGTGTTACATCTATAGGAGATCTCACGATATTGTTCTAAGTCGACTTCATGCCTGTGAATGAGATTCAGGGCTTCTATCGCTTGATTTATCAATGAACGTTGGCTGTCCGGAATTACTGAGTAGAGTTGAGTGAACAATGCACGGTTATCAACCAAGCTCAAGTTCTGTTTTTCGCTGGCATAGCCGTAAAAAAAATTGGTCCGTAGGTGGTTATTTAAGCTTCTCACAACGGGGCTGCTCCAGGCTTTTAAACCTCTGCCCGCCTGGTATTGGTCGTAACTGTTTCTAAATTCCTTTGCTAGTCTTTCATTTGGGGTCAGTACAATATGATCTTTACAAAGCTCGATTAATTTTTCGTTGATAGGGACTAGTAGATTCATCACGGAAATATTGTATCTCAAGATAAAACGTCCGTGTTTAAGTCTTCATGAGATATACTTGCCATCGGAAGTCTAAACCATTGGAGTGGGTGCTTGAGTACTGTTAGTTACGTTAGCTTAGGGTGTCCGAAAGCTTTGGTCGATTCAGAGCACATTGTGACCGCGCTTGCCGACGAAAACTTTGAAGTCGTAGGAGAAAATGAAGACACTGATGTCGTTGTTGTAAATACCTGTGGGTTCATTAATCAAGCCAAAGCGGAAAGCTATGCGGCCATCGAAACAGCGATTGAAAATGACCAAGAGGTCGTTGTAACTGGCTGCCTAGGGGTTGAGAGAGAAGAGTTGTTGCGACGTTACCCTAACCTTAAATTTGTTTCTGGGCCGGGCGATACTGCTCAGGTTGTAAAGGCAGTTAAGAGTCTGAATGGCCAGTCTGTGGGCACATACAACCCAGATTTGGTTGGTCGCGAGTCGGGGAATAGGGTGTTGCTGACGCCTGACCACTATGCCTATTTGAAAATCGCTGAGGGTTGTAATCATAAATGTACCTTTTGCATCATACCGACAATGAGAGGACCTCTTGCTTCGAAAACGTTAGGTGAGCTTGTGGAAGAAGCCCAGGCGCTAGTTGAAAACGGGGTGAAGGAACTGCTTTTGATTGCGCAGGACCTCAGCGCCTATGGATTAGATCGGCAGTACGCAGATAAAAGCGGGTCAGCTTCATCTTGCAGAGAAGACATTTTTACTTTGTGTAAAGAACTGGCTGGTATTGCGCCCTGGTTGAGGCTCCACTATGTCTACCCTTATCCTCATGTTGATAAATTGATTGAAATGATGGCTGAAGGTCAAATATTGCCTTATCTTGATATGCCTCTTCAGCACGCGTCTCCTTCGATTCTTAAGGCCATGAAGCGTCCTGCATCAAGTGAGAAAACGCTAGAACGAATACAAAAGTGGCGCTCTGAGGTCCCGAATTTATCAATTCGGTCAAATTTCATCGTGGGTTTTCCAGGAGAAACCGAGCAGGACCTAGATTTACTGCTGAAATTTCTGGATGAAGCGAAGTTAGATAGAGTTGGGTGTTTTACCTATAGTGAAGTGGAAGGTGCCAGAGCGAACGAATTACCCGATCCTATTTCAGAGCGTGAAAAACTTGATCGACAAGACATCGTTTATGAACACCAAGCGACGATTAGCCACAAAAGATTAACCCGGCATACTGGGAATACTTTAGAAGTAATTATTGACGATGAAATTGATGGTCAAGTCGTGGGTAGGACGATATTTGATGCGCCAGATATTGATGGTCGAGTTTTTATTGAGGGAGTGCAGAATGCCAAACAGGGAGACTTTGTTTTAGTAGAAATTAAGAGCTGCGACGACCACGATTTATATGGGGACTATTTAGGCCACCGCATAGGCCTCCGTTAATTATTTCATCGGTATTCATTTTTGTTACGGTAATAGCGTTTGCGAGTTATAATTACAGGCGTTAATTGGTGGTGGGTTCTATGTGGTATTTACTCGAAGACTTTTTCGATCAGGGGATAATCATTCAGGGATTTTTGGCACTTGGATGGCTTTGTATGATTGTGATGGTATGTAGCATTGTTGCTGGGTTTTTCTAGTAACTAATGAGTTGAAATGGCGTAACTTGCCAAATTTATTGGAGGTCACGTTGGATTTGGAAGAGCTAGAGAGCTGGCTTGACGAGTTAAAAACCAGACACAATGATTTGGATGTTGTTGTTCAGCATCTTATAGACACGCGTCACCATGACTCCATGAGAATTCAACGGTTAAAAAAACAAAAACTTCAGCTTAAGGAGCAAATCGTTAAGCTAGAGAGTCGGTTGATCCCTGACCTGGATGCTTAATTGGAGAACTTAAATCTTTTAACCGTCGCGGTTTCCTCTAGTGCTTTATTCGATTTGGCTGAGTCTGACTCGATTTATCAAAACGAAGGACTAGAGGCATATCGTCGTTATCAGATCGAGCATGAAGAGCAAGTTTTAGAGCCGGGTGAAGGATTCCCTTTGGTCAAAAAGCTCTTGTCGCTTAATGATCAGCTTGGTGACTCCCTTGTCGAAGTTATTTTGCTGTCACGCAACTCTGCGGATACTGGTCTGCGGGTGTTTAACTCGATTGGAGCGCATAAGCTGAATATAACAAGAGCGGCGTTTTGCAGTGGTGATTCTCCCTATAAGTACATACGAGCATTTGGTAGTGACTTGTTCTTGTCCACTAATGCTGAGGATGTCCGACAAGCGTTGACTCAGCAGGTCGCCGCGGCAACGCTTATCGGGTCGACTGTTACTGGAGACCGAAAACTTTTTTCAAATAAGCTGAAAATAGCGTTTGATGGGGATTCTGTCCTTTTTTCTGATGAAGCTGAGCGAGTTTTTCAGGAGGATGGACTAGATGCTTTTAGCCTTTCAGAAGCGTCCTCGGCTGAAGAGCCATTAGAAGGTGGTCCATTTAAGAACTTTTTGTTTGCACTGCATAAATTACAGCAGCAGTTTTCCAGTGATGACTTGCCGATAAGGACGGCTCTAGTCACCTCAAGAGGGGCTCCAGCTCATGAGCGTGTGATTAAGACGCTAAGGCATTGGGACATTAGGCTTGATGAATCTTTGTTTTTGGGCGGTAGAGAAAAAGGGGAATTTTTAAAGAGTTTCGAAGCGGATATTTTCTTTGACGATCAAGCTGTTCACTGTGAAAGTGCCAGTTCTCATGTGGCTTCAGGGCATGTGCCCAGTGGTGTGGCAAACGAATAATCATGTTATACTCTGCTAGAATATTAACCAATTTGATTATTCGATTTTGTTATGAAGTTGCAACAACTGAGGTACGTCTGGGAAGTAACCCGGCATAATCTTAACGTCTCTGATACAGCTCAGAGTTTATATACATCCCAACCTGGCATCAGTAAGCAAATTCGCCTTCTTGAGGATGAACTAAAGCTCGAGATTTTTGCGAGAAGCGGCAAACATTTGACTCATGTAACGCCCGCAGGTGAAGAAATTGTCAGAATGGCTGGAGAGATCGTCAGGCAGACCGACTCTATTAAGCAATTGGCGCAAGAATATTCGTCGCAGAAAGAAGGTCGTTTGTCGATAGCGACGACGAATACTCAGGCAAAGTACGCTTTGCCGCAGGTGGTAAAAGAATTCAGAGAGATGTACCCCGATGTCACGTTGCAAATGCAGCAAGGGTCACCCGAACAAATTGCCTCCCTTGCGGCGTCCGGTGACGTAGATTTCGCCATAACGACTGAAGGTCTGGAGTT
Organism: uncultured Gammaproteobacteria bacterium; assembly: GCA_913041025.1. Next base: position 8,350 of record CAJWGQ010000109.1, read on the forward strand.
GTTTAACGATCTCATCATGATGCCGTGTTATAAATGGAATCGTTCAGTAGTAGTCCCCGAAGGACACCCCTTAACCAAGCAAAAGGAAATCACGCTTGAAAGCCTAGGAAATCATCCGTTGGTGACTTATGTTTTCTGGGCAACGGGGAGGTCAAAACTAGATGAAGCATTTAAGAAAATTGATGTAACGCCTAATGTTGTATTTACGGCTACTGACGCGGACGTAATCAAAAGTTACGTAAAGTTGGGGATAGGTGTTGGTATAGTAGCGGGGATGGCATTTGATGCTGTTGCGGATGAAGGCCTTGTCAGTATGGATGCAAGTCATTTGTTCGATTCCAGCGTGACTCACATAGGTTTCAGGCGAGGCACCTTTTTGCGGCGCTATATGCTTGATTTCATAGAAAAATTCGCGCCTCACCTTGATCACTGGAAAGTCAAAGATGCCGTTGCATTGGCGACCGGAAGGGATCGAGTCGAATTTTTTGATGGCTTAGATTTGCCTATTAGAAAAGGCGAACATTAGTTTTCCGCTTTTCAGAAATATCCGACTTTAGGTTATAAGCAAAAAAGACTTCTCGTTTGTCGTAAATGGTTCAATTATCGACAAATTCCAAACAGAGATTCCTACTGAAACTTACGGAAGCGATAGCGGCGGTGAACTTATCCGACAGGTCAAACAGTTGAGAGAGGCGGGTATCGACGTTCCTAACGTCTATGCGGTCAAGGTAGCGCAACGTAGTCAGTTGGAGGGCAAAGATAACTGGCAGAACTTCTACGCTTATGCCAAGGAGCAAGTGATTGAGAAGTTGTCAAAAGGTTCTGTAAAGCAGTCCTACGTCGATTGGAAGGCGGTTAAAGACTTCAACAGCAATCAAGAAGATAACGATGGAATGGGTCGTTACAGAGACGATGCGTTCAAGGTGTTGACCAAAATTGCATCCAAGTTTGTAGACAGAGAAGGAGACTTAACCAACTTCCTTTGGCAATACAAAAACATGAGTAACGGTTCCGGTAACTCCAAGCAGTTGCAGAAGTTGGTGGACGTTGCAGAAAAACATGATGTCGCCATAGCTGTTGACCTTGAGCCTAGCTACAACCTAGAAGCGGGACTTCACAAAATCTTGGAGAAGTATTCCATGTTGCAG
>CAJWGQ010000110.1 GCA_913041025.1 uncultured Gammaproteobacteria bacterium
TTAATGCTGATAATCAATTGCTCACAGAAGACATACTCGAACTTGTCAATGCAGGTATTGTTGCCTACACGTTTTGTGATGATTTTAAAGCCAACCTATGGGCAAAGGCGCTCCCTAATATCCGGCTTAATCAGGGTGTAAAGCTTTCCTCAGGTCAGCCCGTCGGCTGGGTAATTCGACCAAGTTCACGTCTGCTTCGAGCGGCCTTGAGCACTTTTTCTAAGGACGTAAAAAAAGGCACTCTTCTCGGTAATATCCTGTTTAAAAAATATTATGCTTCAACGCGGTGGATTAATAACCCTCTAGAAAAGACTGAACGAGATAAGTTTGAACAGACCATCCATTTGTTTCGTCGGTTTGGGGAGGAGTATCAATTTGACCCGTTGGCGTTAGCAGCTCAGGGATATCAGGAATCACGACTAGATCAATCTGTAACCAGCCATATGGGTGCCATTGGCGTGATGCAGCTACTGCAGAGTACAGCTAATGACCCTAATGTTGGAATTCCCAACATCGATGACGTCGAAAACAACATCCATGCCGGCGCCAAGTACATGAATTTTCTTCGTAATCGATACTTTTCAGATGACGCTATCTCACCTATCGATCAACGTTTGTTTACTTGGGCCGCATACAATGCCGGACCCGCAAATATCCGTCGTGTTAGAGCTGCCGCTACGCGAAACGGGTTGGATCCAAACGTCTGGTTCAATAACGTCGAACATATGGCGGCTAGCAAGATTAGCCGGGAACCAGTCAAATACGTGGCAAACATCTATAAATACTATACAGCCTATCGAATGATCGAGGATCAAGCTGATCGTAAATCTGCAGCGATCCAAAAACTTGAAACTTCAAACGATTAAAGAGTAATTCCTAAGTTCGTAATTGCTGGGTACCCAAACCGGTATCCAACCGAACTATGTCGTTACTCCTATGATCAGCTACTACTGGTAATATGAGCGAAAAAAATGCACTGCGGAAAAAGCGTAAACAATGGACCAATTCCAATCAAACGAAGAGGAGGGAGAAAAGTGAGGAAAATGCTTACTAAGAAACAAATATCGAGCTTTGATAAGGATGGAATTGTGAAGCTGTCAGCTTTCATCGAACCAGCCATCTTAAGTAAGCTAAATGCAGCCTTTGATTGGTCGATTGCTAACCCTGGTCCCTTCGTAACCGGGAAAGCCACTGGCGAGAATGTCCACCTCGTCGATAATGCAAACCCCGAAGCCTATCAAATGTATAGCGAGCTAGTCATAGAAAATGGCATTGGTCATGTCGCAGCGCAGTTGTGGAGTTCGGACTACGTTGGCTTTTTTGCTGAAGAGGTCTATTTAAAAAAAGGTAAATCAATGCCAAGTTACTGGCATCAGGATACGGTCTATTCCCCCTGGGGCGGTGAGCACTGGGCAAATTTTTGGATACCGCTTGTTTCGATGACTGCGGAGCAAGCGATTCGGATTGTTCGTGGTTCACACAAAGGAATTATGTACGACGGTATTACTTTTAACCCTTTAGACCCCACCGAACCTCTTTGGGGCGAAGCGGGTAATTTTCCTAGATTACCGGACATCACAGCGGAGTATGAGGCTGATTCAAAGTCCTGGGATATCTTGGGTTTCGATGTGTCGCCAGGAGACATGGTCATATTACACCCCCATGCAATTCATTCAGGCGGAAAGAGTGATGCAGAGCTAAAAGTTCGACGCAACCTGGTTCTTCGTTTTTTTGGAGATAAGTCATATTACAGTGCTCACTTACCCGATGCCCCTGGCATGTACGATAACAGCCCAATTCCCGCGACTGGTGGAGGCTTCCTGGCTGATGGAGACCCCTATCGTCCGGCGTCTTTGGTTCAAGTGAATGTTTGACGCCTTAAAACGCTAACCCAGCCAGCTCAAATCAATCGTTAAATACTATCGAGAGATCGATGAAAAAGAGGAACAGAAATAGGGGCACTTTAGGGGTGCCTTTTTTCAAGTAGTATGAAATAAAGAATCAGGGGGAAATATGACCAGAACAATAACCGGATTATTTATTATTTTTACTCTAGCAGCGTTAGGCTGCGCCGAAAGACGAGGACAAGAAACCTTAACCCCGATTCAATCGACGATCTCGGTAAGTGGTGGTCTCATTGAAGGAAAGATTACTGAAACAGGATTGAGAACTTTCATGTCGGTTCCCTATGCGGCACCGCCTGTCGGAGAATTACGATGGGCGCCTACGGCATCTGTCATTCCATGGCAGGGGGTCTTGCTTGCCAAAGAGGCGGGACCAGCCTGTATGCAGCCTGAAGGTTTGGGTGGAGATTTTTATGGCGAAACTGGTATCGAGATGGATGAAGATTGTCTGCTCCTCAACGTTTGGACTCGAGCGAAAAATGAAGAAGATCAATTACCCGTTATGGTTTGGATACATGGAGGCGGCTTAGTAATAGGTCAGGGATCTACCTACCCCGGAGATTTATTAACATCAAAAGGCGTTGTGTTAGTCACGGTCAATTATCGGTTAGGGCGTTTTGGGTTTTTTGCGCACCCGGAGCTCACTGATGAAAATCCGAATAAGGTTTCTGGTAATCAAGGGCTGCGTGATCAAATCGCATCGCTGAAGTGGGTAAGGGACAACATCGAACGATTTGGGGGTGATCCCGATAACGTCACCATATTTGGCGAGTCCGCGGGTTCGTTGAGCATGTCATTATTACAAGCAAGCCCGTTAGCTAAAGGGCTTTTTCACAAGGTTATAGGACAGAGCGGTGGTGCTTTCCAGCCCATGACATATCGGGACCAAGTCAGAAGTTATTCACCGATGCACAGTGAGGCGATTGGAGAGAAATTCGGAAGAGCGCTTAACGAAGAGGGGGAAGATATCAGTCTAGAAGAAATGCGAGGTCACTCTCAAGAAGAATTGATGACGGCTTTCAACAGTGATCCTATTTTTAGTGATTACAATCACCTGGCAATCGTTGACGGCGAGGTGATTCCCGAGGAGGTTGCGACCATATTTGGAAAAGGGCTCCAAGCTGATGTGCCGGTGATGATCGGTTCAAATTCTGATGAAGGTACTGCATTCATGCCATTTTTTTATCCGTTATTTGGCGAGGGAGTAGAAGGATTCCAGAATTACGTTGCGTCGACCAGTTTGTCTGAAATGGATAAAGATGAGATTGCGAGAGAATATCCGAGTGCGACCGATGAACAGGCAGAGGATTCTTGGGCGCAGCTTTTTACGGATGAGGATTTTACCTATCCTATGCGTGCCTGGGCCCGAAGTATGGAGAACGTGAGCAGTGATGCTTATCTCTATTGGTTCACCTGGGTGCCCCCGGTAGAGAATAGTGAACAGCTTGGCTCTTTTCATGCTGCTGAATTAGGGTATGTGTTCGGTAATCTAACCCTGTTTGGAGCTAAACCGACAGAGGCAGATCAGCAGTTTTCCGAGATGATGTCGACCATTTGGACGCAGTTTGCCAAAACAGGTAACCCCAATGGTCCTGGTCTTCCGGAGTGGAGCCCATACACTTCTGATAACGAGGCTTACGTTGAATTGGGCATTAACACAGGCGCGCGTTCCGAGCTTAGGATCGCTCAAATAGACCTCATCGAAAGCGCCTGGAAAAAGAGACGATCTCAGCAGTAAGGCTTATTCTGAGATTGGATTGACGGTGCGCCTAGATACGTCTTTTGATTTAATTAGGTTATTGTTTGTAAAAACAGTACCCAAATAGTACCCAAAACCCCCTCGATCCTCTGAAACGCCCGTATATAGGGGTTGTTGGCGGAAGAGGTATGCGTCATACGGGTAAAATTATAATATTAAAAACAAGTACTTATAAGGTTTTACTGTGTTCGTAATTGCTGAGTACCCAAACCAGTACCCAACTAAAATTCTAGATTTCACCCAGTAAAACCTAATTTCTACTATCTCGACTCCACCCCCGGGGTACTCCCAACTCACTCAGTTGAGACTTCTGGTGTGATCTAGAACCAATAATATGGACGGGTGATTTGAAATTGTTCATTAAAACCGTCAATTATAATTTCAAAAGATGAGATTAAATAAGGTCTCGGGCTACGCACGTTTGCCTATTACACTGGAGTTAAAGGGTGACAATAGCATTACAAAAAAATTCAAATGTAATGAAACGTTCATCATTCCATCATCGCTTTGTAAAAAATTTTTAACGAAATCACACTAATTTTGCTGAATCTTAAAATTGCGGGATTCGACTTTGACAAACTCTCATTTTTCAATCAGCTCAAGATTTCTAAAACAGCAATTGGTTTTGATATTTGTAACGCTTTTGACGATTTTGGTTCCTCAAGTCGTATGGACAGAAGAGGAGGAAATGGAAGAGGTGCTCGTAACAGCGAAGCCTATTAAAGCAAGTCAACTTTCTTCAATTGAGGCAAAAAGAAATTCGGTCAATTTAGTGGATGTGGTTTCTGCTGACGCTATCGGGCGCTTTCCCGACACAAACCTGGCAGATTCTCTTGGCAGATTGCCTGGGGTTTCAGTTGAAAGAGACCAGGGCCGAGCGCGTTATTTGAACTTTCGAGGTGCGCCCCGAAGATACACCGCCATTGCTTTTGATGGTATCGATATTCCTGGAACGGAGAACGGGCGGATTCCCCGATTCGACTCTTATCCATCGGTGATCACGTCGCAGATACTTGCAAACAAAGCTATCACAGCAGATATGACTGGCGAGGCGGTAGCGGGCTATATCGACATTAAGACCTTTTCTCCATCGGATATTGAGGGCTTTTCTGCGTCTTTCGATTACGGTTTTGGTGAGCAAGACCTAGGAGGTGGCGATGTTGATCGATACAGCGGAAGACTCTCTTTTTCAAACGATATGTTCGGAATTTTAGTGTTTGCCTCTGAGACTGGAAATCGGCAGGTGACGACAAACCTGGATGACATGGATTGGACTTACACTGAAGGCGGGATCATTCCTTCTCGAATCCGAACCAATAACTACTTTGTAGATTATTCAAATGAAGCGTCTGGTTTAACTGGAGAATTTTACTTCGGCAACGGGGGACGTATTTTTTACAAATACTTAGATACTGAATTCCTTGACTTCGAGGAACGTAATCAGTGGCAGATTGACCTTCGAAGAATAGAAAATCCGACACCGAATACCGGCTACGCTCCAGACGCCCGAGGTAACAGGGCGTTGGAGTATGGTAAATACAACAACACTACTGAGGTTCACACGATAGGCACGGATTTTCTTGCAGCCAACTGGAATGTGGAAATTAGAGTTAGCGACATAGAACTGAAAAGTGAACTTTGGTTGCCTCTCCCTTACATGAGTTGGAGTGATGGAGTAACGTACGACGTTTCCGATCCGTCAGATCCGTTCTTTACTTTCGACACACCTCTTGCTGAACTGCAGTACGACCCGATCTTCGCGGTGTTTGATTTTTTAAATTACTGGTCGCGAACGAACACTGAAAATCAACAGTACAAAGTCGACGCTGATACCAGTAATGCGTTGGGTGAATTTAAGCTAGGCGCAAAATTTGACCAAAGAGAAGCGCTAGGTGGAAACGGGACAAACTGGGGTCTGCTTGGTCAATATGGTTTATCTCGGGAAGCGATCAAAGGCTATGAGCAGCCTGACCGACTCTGGTTCACCGATGTCAGAAACCCGGTCGGTGGTTTTTATACAGACAATAAAGGGCTTTTCGATGCGCTTGTCGCTGGAGGAGTCGTCTTCCCAGGTTTGGAAGACGCTGACTCAGATGCTTTAGTGACAGTGGACGAGGAAATTATATCCTTGTATGCCATGCAAACGATTGATACAGATTTCGGCAATGTCATCCTAGGACTTAGGTATGAAGACACAGATTTCCGTACGGTCGGATGGCAGCTTAACAGTCAGGGAGAGGAAGTTCCTCTAACGATATCGAAGAGCTATTCGAATTGGTTGCCAAGTGCCCACCTAAATTATGACTTAAACGAAGACACAAAATTAAGAGCCTCGATCACCACAGCGGTCAGCAGACCCGGCTACAATGAAGCGCGGGCAAGCGCGAGTATCAGCCCTGTTAACCAAAGTGTTTCGGGTGGAAATCCCTACCTAGAGCCAGAAGAATCTTGGGGTCTTGATTTAGCCTACGAGTGGTATTTTGGGGAAGCAAGCATTTTCGCCGTTTCAGCGTTTTATCGCGAGGTGGATAACGTTATTGTTGCTGGGTCCACGACTGTGGATGGGTCAGTCTACTCTCCGGCCGCTCAACCGGGCGAGCAGTGGTCTTTGACAGGTAGCGCGAATGGCTCGGACGGAGAGCTCAAGGGGATCGAGTTAAACTTTATTGATCGGCTTGATAATTACGTGACCGGCCCGCTATCTGGGTTTGGGTTAGAGTTAAATCTAGCGGCGATAGACTCAAGTTTTAAGGCGCCAGATGGAAACGAGTATTCCTTGCCCGGAACGTCAGACCTGACTTACAACGCATCGTTATTTTACGAGAAATATAACTTCTCAATTAGGCTCAATTATCGGTATCGCGATTTCTGGCTGGACACCACGGAGGCTGACGTAGGGGATGGCAATTACTGGGATGAGCAAGAAAGGCTTGAGTTATCCCTCAGGTATGACCTTGAAGAACTCACCGGATTCAAAGCGATAGTTTATGCCGATTTAATGAACCTCTCAGACTACGAGGATGTTCGATATACGGGAAACGCGAGGAATCCTAATCAGATCGAAACGTACGGTTCGCGCTACGTTATGGGCATTCGAGCTAGCTTCTAATTGCAAATTCGAATGAGCTCTGGAATCTGATGCGTATTGATGTTTGATGTGTGACCTGGCTGCAAATGCGAAAGGCATCACTCAAACGCTGTTGATATGCTTAATTGTGCTGACCGGACATGCATCTGAAATAGCGGAGAGCACGCACATATCGGCTGGTTCCCCGGGCCCTGACGCTGATGCTAGTCCAGCTTGGCTGGCGGGCGATCATCATATTCACAGCCGGTATAGCGTGGGCTGGAACAACGATACTAATCCACCAACGCCAATATTGGGAGGTGACGCAATCTACCCAATCGCCATGAATGCGGTTATGGCACGTAGGTTCGGTATTGATTGGATGGTGACAACAGATCACGGTGGTCCGAATCACTCAAAGGTGCATCTAAACCATGCGTATCCTGAACTTCTGGAATCGCGCGAGGTGGTTCCAGAGGTTATACAATTTTTGGGGATGGAGTTCGATACGCCAGCCGCTGATCACACTAGTCTGATATTTCCTCAAACAGACGCCGAAATCCAAGATCTTGTCCAAATCGAAGCGACCTTTAACCGCCGTGAATCTTGGCCGGTAGATCCTCTACGAAACACACCGTCACAAATGTTGTCGGCCTTATCCGCCATGAAAGAATTGTCTGCTCCACCTTTGTTAATTGCGCACCACCCTTCGAGATCTGCAACCGCATATAGGAAGTACGGAATGACGACGCCGCGTGAGATGAGGTCTTGGAACGACCTTGCACCAAAAATCGCGATCGGGATGGAAGGCGCTCCGGGCCATCAAGCGATCGCTCAGTCGCGTGCAAGGTTCGAACCATCAAAATTAACTCAATTTTTAGGCGAAAGCCGGCCCCGTGGTATTTATGGCAGTGCACTCGGGGGATACCCGACGATGGGGGGATTCGATCAAATGACAGCAGTCGTTGGTGGGTTCTGGGACTCGATGTTGGGTGAGGGTCGTCGCTGGTGGATTACAGCCAATTCTGACAGTCATACGCATTGGAGCGATGGTGGAGCCGATTTTTGGCCTGGCGAGTATTCGAAAACTTACGTTTTCGCTCTGAAAACACCAGATTCCATTTTTGCCGCTCTTCGTGCTGGCCGAATCTTTGTTGTCACGGGAGATTTGATTTCCTCCCTAGAATTCAGAGCGTCGACAGCAAATCGAACTGCTCAGATAGGTCAGTCTCTCTCCGTGCAAAAAGGTGATGACGTGAAGATCCTCATGAAGATTGTTGAACCTAGCGTAGCGAATGCCGGAGGGTTTTCACCCATGGTAAAACGAATCGACTTGATCCGCGGTGAGATTCAAGCCACTAGTTCCGTAGATTACAATGATGAGAATCCCCGCGCTCGAGTGGAGTCACGGTTTGAATTGGATGAGCCACGAAAACGCGGCGAGCCCATAACTTTGTCATTGACGGTCAAAAACGTTCAGAAAAGCTTTTATGTGCGCTTGCGAGGCACTAATACCTATGAAAAAGAGCCTCTAGAGGACCTAGATGGCGAAGACCCTTGGAATGATCTGTGGTTTTATTCCAACCCTATTTTTGTCGAAACGCTTTAGAAAAGCTGGTTGAATATGATGAATGAATTTAATACTAATCCGGATGCTTTTCTTTACTACGAGGATTAATGTCTAGAAATTCACAGAAAAATAAAAAGGAGTTCAAATGCGTAAATTATTAACTATTTTTTTGATTGGCCTCATCCCTTCTTTGGGCGTGAGCGGTCATCACGAAGAATCAAATTCCCCCGTCGCTTATGTTTTGACCATGGGGGTTAAGTCGAGTGATTTGGCGGGAACGGCGCAAGCCGCGGGTAAATTCCTGGATTCTGGTGCTTTAGCAAAGAGAAATGTTGGGATGGGTCTATATGGTTTAAATGCCAAAGGAGATAACCCTGCAACTATGATTATTGAGTACATATATCCTAATGGTGAGTCTTTGCCGTCACCAAATGTTTTGACTGTCTCTGAACCTCATGTGGCTTTCAACAAAGCGCAACGAGCAATGGGTAATGAAATTATAAGTAGCACTCTCTATTCATCTGTTTATGAGGTTATTCCTCCAGAAACGCTTGAAACCAACAAGGTGTTTTATGCCTACTATCTTCAGGTATCAGATCCCGCTGAGTATCTCAAAGAATGGAAAACCTTGATGAAAGAAATGCAAAAGGCAGGACTTGGTTCAGATGGGTACGGTATAAGAGAAGTCGTCGCTGGTGGAGAGAATGGCGAGACTCATATGATTTGGATGGGATACCCGTCAATGGCTAAACTAGTAGATAATTTCAAAGCGACAAATTCGACTGAGATGGTAAGTGAGTTTATGTCAAAAGTGTCAGGGATAAGAACGGTAACAAGAACAGCGATCGTATCTCAATTAGCTTTGAGCACAGCTGAAATCTTTTGATTTCACTAACGAATAGGTTGTCCTTTCAGGGCAGCCTATAGTCCTTTTAAGACGCTTTTGCGCCAAACCCTGTTTGGGGTGACGGTGGGCACTTGCCTGATAAAGCTGATGATTCAGAGTAAGACCGAGGGAATAATAAAATTAGTAAACTAATTAAAACAATAACTTAGAAAGCGTAGTGACGGTTTAGGTACCCGCCTAACCAGAACCAATAACAATTAGAGAAAAACTAAATCGTCATGTAAGAAATACTTAACGCAAATGTCATAGGCGTTTCATATTTGGAGATCAAGATCACTCCGTCTAG
>CAJWGQ010000111.1 GCA_913041025.1 uncultured Gammaproteobacteria bacterium
GGTTCGTTCCACAGAGAATCAAACAAGGTTTTGGCAGTTTTACTTGACAGAGTTTCATCCTTTATTTTTCTTATTAACTCACCGAGCATTGAAGGAGAGATAGGAGAGTGTTCCACAGCTATTTCTTCTCGATTTATTTTTGCCAATAATTCCGTGATTAACCAGTTAGCAGCGATTTTAGGCTCGCCGCATTGTTTCACCACCGCCTCGAAGAAGGATGCTAGATCGATATCTTTGCATAGCAATCCCGCATCATACTTATCCAGATTCATCTCATTCATAAAGCGTTCTTTTTTTTGGTCTGGCAACTCCGGTAGTTGTTCATTTATCTGACTGATCAATTCGTCTGATATGCGAAGGGGCAAAAGATCTGGGTCCGGGAAGTATCTATAATCTTGACTAGCCTCTTTGCTTCGCATCGACCTTGTCTCATTTTTTATTTCGTCGAACAACCGAGTTTCTCGCTCTATCTTGCCTCCAGCTTCCAGCACATCTATCTGCCTTTGAATTTCCGAGTTAATCGCTTGTTCCACAAATCGAAATGAATTTATGTTTTTTATTTCTGTCCGTTCACCTAATTCAGTACTTTCGCTTCTTTTTACGGAGACGTTCGCATCACATCGCATGCTTCCACGAGACAAGTTGCCGTCGCAAATTTTCAGGTACTTGACTAGCTCTTGAATCGTTCGAAAGTATGATGCTGCATCCTTTGCACTATACAAGTCAGGCTCAGATACAATTTCTAACAATGGTGTGCCTGTTCTGTTTAGGTCTATAGCAGTTTCAGTTTCAAACATATCATGAGTAGATTTTCCCGCATCTTCTTCGAGGTGAGCTCTTGTAATCCTGATCGCCGTTTTTTCTCCTGAATCGGAATCAATCGTTACTTCTCCTTCGCCGACAATGGGCTTTTCAAATTGACTAATCTGATAGCCCTTTGGCAAATCGGGATAAAAGTAATTTTTGCGGTCGAAAATCGATTCTTTATTAATCTTCGCGCCTATCGCTAGACCAAATTTAATGGCCATTTTGACAGCATTTTCATTAAGTACTGGTAATACTCCTGGTAACCCTAGATCGACAGGGCATGCTTTGGAATTTGGGTCTCCTCCATAACTATTATCTGCTCCGGAAAATATTTTACTGACGGTCAACAGCTGAACGTGAATTTCAAGACCGATCACTGGTTGCCAGATCACCTGAAATCGGCCGGTATACGTTTATGAAAATCTGTTTCTCTCTGAAAGTCTGTTGAGACTGATATCAGAAGGTCTTCTTCAAAAGCGTTAGCAATGAATTGTGCTCCAATAGGCATTTCGTTTTTAAAACCGCAGGGAATGGAGATTGCCGGAAGGCCTGCTAAATTTGCAGGCACCGTAAAGAGGTCCTGTTGATACATCTCTACTGGATTATCAATAAGAGAATCAAGCTCAAATGCAGTCGACTGTGTCGTGGGGGTTAAGATTAAGTCAACGTTGGCGAAAGCGGCTTGGAAATCATTAGCTATCAATCTTCTTATTTTTTGGGCTTTAAGGTAATACTGGTCAAAATAGCCGACTGAAAGCGCGTAGGTGCCGGTCAGAATTCTTCTTTTTACTTCTTCTCCGAAGCCCTCGGATCTGGACCGAACATAAAGATCCTGTAGGTTTTTAGGTTCCTCGCAGCGGTAGCCGAATCTGACCCCGTCATAACGCGATAAATTGGTAGAAGCCTCTGCGCTGGCGATCACGTAATATGCTGGTATAGATGCGTTTATGTTTGGCAACTCAATCTCAACGAATTTATGCCCCAATGCTTCAAGTACTTTTCGAATCTGAGTTACAGCTGTACTGTTTTCTTTTTCGTGTAAACCTAAATTAGGAATACCGATCCTGAGATTCTCAAATTCAGGTTTCGGCTTATTAGTTTCTATATCGAAAGAGTATTTTTCTGTAGCTATGGAGGTTGAATCTTTTGGGTCAAAACCGGACATAAAACTAAACAGTAGTCCCGCGTCTTCCGCGTTGTGACAGATTGGGCCAGCCTGATCGAGACTAGAAGCATAGGCTATCATCCCATATCTAGACACCCTCCCGTAGGTTGGCTTCAGGCCGGTTAAACCACAAAAAGAAGCCGGCTGTCTTATGGAGCCCCCAGTATCGGTTCCTGTCGCGCAGGGCGCTAAGTTTGCTGCGACCGCTGCTGCACTGCCTCCAGAGGACCCTCCAGGCACGCACAAGGTATTCCATGGATTCCGGACGGGACCGAAATAACTTGTCTCATTAGAAGAACCCATCGCGAATTCGTCCATATTTGTTTTGCCGAGCAAGATTGCCCCAGCGTTTTCTAATTTTGTGATGACTGTCGCATCATATGGAGCTAGGAAGTTTTCAAGCATCTTGGAGCCGCAGGTGGTGGGTAACTTCCTTGAGCAAAAGATGTCTTTGTGGGCAATTGGAATGCCGGTTAGAGCTGTGGCCTTGCCATTGGCGATCATTGAATCCGCTAGTTCGGCTTCTTTAAGAGAGATCTCTTCGTCCAAATTTATGAAGGAATTTATTTTTTTGTCGTTCGATCTAATTCGCTCTAGAAAATCCTTTGTAATTTCTTTACTGGAAACCTGTTTTTTTCGAAGGGATTTTTGAAGCCCGATTACTGTATTTAGATTTTCCACCCTATTATTCGATAACTTTAGGTACAAGATAATAGCCCTGATCTGTTTTCGGGGCTGATTTTTGAGTTTCGTGAAGATCTACTTCTTCAGTCACGTGATCTTCTCGTAGACGTTGAAAACCATCGTGCGGATGGGTCATCGGCTCGATGTTTTGTGTATTAATAACGTTCATTTCGTCGACTAACGACAGGATTTCTGAAAGGTCTTTCTCGATTTTTTTGTAACTGACTTCATCTAGGGAAAGAAGCGACAGAGTGGAGATATGACTTAAGTCGATGCTCATGAAAGCTATATTACAACAAGTCAGAAAAGATTTTTAGAATAACGCTGTTTTTCCTACCAGTTCTGGTTTCACAAATTTGTTGATAAACCAGTGATTTTATCAATCGGAAGCCATATTATGAGAGCTTTTGAGGTGTAATTCCAATGCTGAAGGGGTTGAGAGGTATATTCTCCAGAGATCTATCAATAGATCTCGGAACTGCTAACACTCTCATTTATGTTCGAGAAGAGGGGATAGTGCTTAATGAGCCTTCGGTAGTCGCTATACGTAGTCAAGGAAACCAAAAAACTGTCGCTGCTGTTGGCCTGGATGCTAAAAGAATGTTGGGAAGGACGCCAGGTTCTATTACTGCAATACGACCCTTGAAAGATGGAGTAATAGCTGATTTTTTAGTTACAGAAAGAATGCTTAAGCATTTCATAACTAAGGTTCATGAGGGATCTTGGATTAGACCTAGTCCCAGAGTATTGATTTGTGTTCCGTGCAAGTCGACTGAAGTGGAAAGGCGCGCTATCAGGGAAAGCGCGCTCTCTGTTGGGTCCAGAGACGTACGATTAATTGAGGAGCCAATGGCAGCGGCGCTTGGAGCAGGGATGCCCGTGCATGAAGCGGTAGGCACTATGGTTGTTGATATTGGTGGGGGCACTACTGAGATCGCGATAATTTCATTAAATGGTGTAGTGGTTTCTGACACCGTTCGTGTAGGAGGAGATAGATTTGATGAGGCTATCGTCGCCTACATCCGCAGAACCCAGGGTAGCTTGGTGGGAGAAGCTACTGCTGAGAGAATCAAAAAAGAAATTGGAGCGGCGTTCCCTCAAAAAGAAATGAGAGAAATCGACGTAAGAGGAAGAAATTTAGCCGAAGGGGTTCCGCGCTCATTTACAATGAATAGCGATGAAATTTTAGAAGCTTTACAAGAGCCACTTTCCATCATTGTCGAAGCTGTAAAAAGCGCCTTAGAGCAATGCCCGCCAGAGTTGGCGGCGGATATTGCTGAAACAGGGATTGTTATAACTGGAGGAGGAGCTTTGTTGAGAGATTTAGATGTCTTGATAGGGGAAGAAACTGGTTTGCCTGTGGTAATAGCAGAAGACCCATTGACTTGTGTGGCTAGAGGGGGGGGAATAGCTTTGGAGTTGATGGATAGTGCAAGCGGTACGAATGACTTTCTATCAATGGAGTAGCTGATATCGCACTCAGGAGAACATAGCCTATTAAGTCAATATTTAGCCGTGATGATGGTGTAAGTTATTTAGTACTTTTCCTGGTTCTTTTGTCTCTTGCGTTATCGTTCGTTGATAGTTACTCAAGGCTTCTTACTCCAATTAGAAGTGCTATTTCTCTTACTGTTACTCCTATTTATTTCGCAGCGAACTCACCCTATCTCTTGGGAAATGTGATTGTTGGATTCTTCGAACCCAGAGAAACTTTGCAACAAAAAAATCTCGAACTCAAAAAGAGAAATCTGAAGTTGCAGCAAATGATTATGCATTATCAATCCTTGGAAGAAGAAAATCAGCGTATTAGGGCATTGTTGAATATTACAAACCGAATGCCGTTAGAAACCAAACTTGTTCAAGTGGTCGGTGTTGTTCCTGGAAATATGTCAAGAATAATGATTGATAAAGGTTCTGCACATGGCCTAGCGCAGGGCCAGGCCGTGGTCGGAGGCTCTGGTGTTCTTGGTTTGCTGTCTGAGGTCAATGCTTTTTCTAGCAGAGTAATGTTGATATCCGATCAGGATTCGGCGGTTGCTGTCAGAGTTCGTAGGACCGGTTTTAGAAGTATTTTGGGGGGGACCGGGGATTTGGATATTATGTTGTTGGAGAATGTCCCTACATCTGAAGAAATATTGGTTGGAGATGTATTGGAATCGACTGGATTAGGCGGCATTTACCCGGCAGGTTATGCCTTAGGTGAAGTGACTTCCTTTGTCTTGGAAGAAACTTCCGCCTACGCTGAAGTCACCGTACGACCTCTATCGGATTTAACTGGCATACAAGATATATTGGTGATTCTTGAATAGTTTCTTTGGCTTTGTGAACGTTAAAACCAAGCAATAATGTTTTTTTCAAGGGACAGTTTGGTTTTGGTGCCTATATTTTTTCTGGCGATGTTAACGGAAGTTCTGCATGGTCCTCGTGATTGGCCGATCTGGATAAGTTGGTTCAGACCGCATTTTACGATAATGGTGGTGCTTTTATGGGCTACGTATTATTCAGGGACTATAAACTTCATCTTAATATGGGTTTTGGGGCTTCTACTTGATGTTCTGTACGGCAGTCTATTAGGTGTTAATGCTTGTTTGTTGGTTTTGATTGCGTTCCTTGCTTGGAAGTTTTATGAACGCTTTGTCAGTTATTCTTATTTTCAGCAGATTGTTTTGGTATTCTTGGGGTGTTTCTTTTACAGGCTGATTCTTTGTTCGATCTTACTAGATGACCTTGTAAATATTCTGATGGATGCTCTTATAAGCTCTTCAGTAAGTTCTGTGTTATGGCCCTACTTTCAGACTTTCATTAGGAGGCTGTATCAGCGCTAGAGATCCAAATGACTTGCAACGAATATATCTGAATTCGGCGTCACCTAGACGGAAACGATTGCTAGAACAAATGGGTATCGATTTTGAGCTAATTCACTTTCCTATTTCCGAACAAGTAAATGATGGAGAGCAGCCATTAGATTACGTTGTTCGAATGTCAAAAGAAAAAGCCAAAACGGAAATTGGATTAAACGGGCTAACTATTGGTGCGGATACAATTGTGTGCTTGGGCGATCGGATTTTTGGAAAACCAAAGAGTCTTGATGATGCTAAAGAAGCGTTAAAGATGTTATCCGGTTGCGAACACGTTGTATTGACCTCTGTTGCCGTGTTCGATGGTACAAGGCTTGAGCACGTTACTTCTGAGAGTAAAGTCCAAATTAAAAAACTAAGCTCCCAGGAAATTGAAGACTACTGTAAAACTGGAGAGCCCTTAGACAAAGCGGGTTCTTATGGTATCCAAGGTATAGGAGGAATTTTTGTGCATCAGATTAAGGGTAGTTATAGTGGAATAGTAGGGTTGCCCATATTTGAAACAGAGCAGTTGTTATCTCAATTTAAGATAGATACTTGGAGGGGGCGTATAGGTCTTTGATGCTTAGATGCGCTGATTGAAATTGCTTTTAATTCAGCATTGTTTTCGCTATTTGGAGTACCTAAGCAGTGACAATTTTTCAACGCTATTTCGGGTTTTAAACTGCATGTTATCGAGGTTGATGAAATGAAAGGGCTTTTTAGGTGGCTGTTCCTTTTTTTAACCCTCGGATTATTGTCTTTTAGTTTGATACATCTTGGTGCGCGAAGCTTAAGCACCCACTATTTTTCCTCAATTGATCGCGTTAACTCTATTTTTTCTAGTCTTGGTATTTCAGCTGAAAACTTTGTTTTTTCTTGGGTCGGGTTAAATCCAGTTCTGGAAGTAGAGGTTGCTGAACATCAGTTTTTTCGCCTAGAAAATGTATTGATTGAAGTAGGGTTTTGGGATTCGTTGCTAAAAAATGATTTGGTCTTGTCGAGATTGCGAGTGGATTCTGGTGAGATTCGATCCTTTAACAAGGAGGATTCAGCAAATCGAATGGGTTTGTGGAATTTTGACGAAGTAGGCGAGTTTCTTGGCTCCCTGACTGAAACTAAAGAAGTCTACATACGTTTGTTTTTTCGAGCATCTGAAGTAACCGATTCTTCTACGATGAATAGTTTCGAGCTGAGATCGTTTAATCAGAATGGGATACAAAAATTACGTGGCAAAATTATCCATGACGACAAAAATTTAGAGCCTTTTGTATTTTCTATCGACAAGCACGAACAGAGTTGGTGGGAATTCAACTCTCCAGTAGCCATTGAAAGCCATGGAATTCTTAATTTTGAGGACTTTTACCCCAATGTTGGGAGTTTAAGGTTTAATTTCAGCAAAGGGTTTTGGCTAGGAGATTTGCATAAAGGACAAGGTTTTTTCCAAATGTCTTTGGAGACAATCGGCGGCCGTAACAAATCTCAAAAGATTAGCTTTCCAGTAAATTTTAGTTTGAGAGGCTCTGGCGGTGCCTTAGATGGCAGACTTCAGCGGAGTGTCGTTCCTGCGAGCCTGCCATTATTAGAAATGGCTCCTATTTGGTTTAGATATCAGCCAGACCCCCACATTTCGTTCGGCTTCAAGGGGCTAATGACTTTGATATCAAGTCAAGGTTCTCCGCTAGATTTCGAGTTTTTTTCTGATTCTTTAGACTTGAAGTCTTTTAGCGACTTCGTGACTGAGATCTTTCCCGAATGGGAAGTCTCAAACTCATGGGTTGCTGGCCTGAATCTAAAAGGAAAGCTGTCTAAAATCTCAGGTTATATGGATGGAAACTCCGGAATAGGGATTTATGGCTCTTTGAAGGAACTAAGCACGGATAGCCACAAAGGCGTACCCCAGGTCGCTAATTTAGCTGGGTCAGTATATCTCCATTCAAACGGTTTTCTTTTTGAGCTTGATTCAAGCGACTCTCTAGTAATGTTCCCTAATGTTTTTGATCACCTTTGGTATTCAGAGAAATTGAACGGGAAACTCATTTCTTGGTTTGATCAAAACTACTTTTCGCTTGTAAGCAGAGATATTGAATCGCGTTTTCGTGAAATGGAAGTAGATGGCTCTTTTTCGCTTTCGCGTCCACTACTAGAAGAAAACAGAAGTCTGTCGCTTTTTTTCGAAACGCCAGATCTCGATATATTTGATCGGCATCAGTATGTTCCGAAAGTACTTCCTTTGGCTCTAGTGGAATGGCTTGATCATGATTTGTTGGCTGGAGAGTTGTCGAATCTGCATTTTGCATATCATGGACAGATTAAGCATGCTGATTATTTGAATTCAAGAAGAATCGAGCTGAAAGGAGAGTACCAAGATTTGCGGGTAAGTTACCTTGATGGTTGGCCAGTAATAAATGATGCTAACGGCAATGTGCATCTCAAGGGTGCTGAAACCAGCATTAGTGTTTTGGCGGGAAGTATGTTGGGAATTCAAGATTTATCAGCTGAGCTGATTATGGATAATCTCAGTACTGACCTGTCAGCCGACGTCAATTTTACGAGTAAGAACAACGGAATAATCTCTTTTATCCTCAACAGTCCTTTAAAAGAGGAGCTATCTTTTCTGTCGAATGAATGGCAAAGCCGAGGGACAATCACAGGGAATATGGATCTGAGTTTTCCATTTTCTAATGTTCGCTCTAGCGCAATAGACTTGGATATCAGATTTCAATTAAGTGATTTCGATCTGATGGTCCCGGACTACGATTTAGATTTTCGATCTTTAGAAGGGAAAGGAGGATTCTATTTACCCCATCATCTTAGTGGTGATTTCCAAGGGAAACTTTTCAATGAGAAAATTTCAATAAAAGCACTGAGTGATAGAGATAGTCTGAAATTTGCTTTAGAAGGTCTCGCAGATACAAAGATGATTAATGTGGTTACTGAGTTGTCAATTGATGAGTACTTGGAAGGTTCTTTTGAATATTTTGCAGAAATGGTTTTTGCGACTAACGCAAAGAATCGGTCGAACTTTATTTTGGAAACAGACCTCGAGGGCATGACAGTGAAATTGCCATTGCCATTCTTCAAAGAACAAAAAGAAAGAATAGAATTTAAGATTAATATTGATTTCACAGACGATAAAGAATTCGCCTATTTGTCATATGCAGATCATGATCTATTTTTAACGACAAAAGAAAGAGAGGTCATAAACGCAGCCATCGCGTTTTCCGGAAAGGCGCTCCCGAAGGACCTTCCGCAAAATAACGGTTTAGTTATGGGCGAGCTCGAAGCTATTAACCTCGCTGCGTATCTGGATCTGATTACCGTCTCAGAACCCTTGGATTTTTTTTGGAAACTAGAGGATTTGCAGATCGGGCAAGTCAGTTTTAGGGACATAGCTTTACAGAATGTAACGGCCAATGGAAAACTAGGTGGGCCGGTTTCTAAGGTTGAGATTCAGTCTCAACTTGTTGATGGCGCCATCGAAATTGAAAAGGTAGGTAATATCAACATCGATCTTGATCGATTAGATTTGTCGATTTTTGGTGTGACAAGTTTTACTGAGACGTCGACTGGTAAATTCGTTAAAGACTATCTTAGTGAGTTGCCGAATATGATTTTTAGCGTTGATCGATTGAGTTTTGATGAACAAGAACTAGGAGCTGTAAGTTTTGTTCTCCGTGGCGAAAATAGCAACTTAGAGTTTTATCCCTTTAGCTTTGACCTCAAAGGTATAGTGTCAGAAGAAGCTTATATGCGCTGGGATCTAACGAAAAACGATACGAAGTTTAATGGAAGCCTGTTTATTGAGGAATTGGACCTTACGTTGAAGGCTTGGGAATATCAGCCAAGTATTATCTCTGAGTCAACAGAGATTGCCGTAGATTTCTCTTGGAAAGGAACGCCGTTTGACTTCGATTTGTCAAATTTAAGAGGCGTTGCGGACTTTAATTTGAAGGATGGTAGGTTCGTCGAAATGTCACCAGCTGAGGGAGG